>DASWUI010000747.1:0-5404 GCA_036401715.1 Ramlibacter sp.
TTCGGAAAGCAAGGCGGAAGCCTTGGGTCCCCGCCTGCGCGGGGATGACGAGGCCCGGGCCGTGGATCCCCGCCTGCGCGGGGATGACGAGGCCTGGGAACCTCACCTGCTCATGATGTCCGCCACGCCCATTCCGCGCACGCTGGCGATGAGCTACTACGCCGACCGCGACGTCTCCCCGCTCGACGAACTGCCGCCGGGGCGCACGCCCGTGGTCACCAAGCTGGTCTCGGACAGCCGGCGCGACGAGGTGATCGAACGCATCCGCGGCCAGGTCGCCCAGGGGCGGCAGGTGTACTGGGTGTGTCCGCTGATCGAGGAGAGCGAGACGCTGGACCTGACCAATGCGACCGCCACCCACGAGGCGCTGAGCCAGGCTCTGCCCGGTGCGATGGTCGGGCTGCTGCACTCGCGCATGCCGGCGCCGGAGAAGAAGGCGGTGATGTCGCTGTTCACCGGCGGGCAGATGGCCGTGCTGGTGTCCACCACGGTGATCGAAGTCGGCGTGGACGTGCCGAATGCCTCGCTCATGGTCATCGAGCATGCCGAGCGCTTCGGCCTGTCGCAGCTGCACCAGTTGCGCGGCCGGGTCGGGCGCGGCGCGGCCGCCTCGGCCTGCGTGCTGCTGTACGCGGCCGGCGACAACGGGCGGCTGGGCGAAACGGCGCGCGCCCGGCTCAAGGCCATGGCGGAGACGAACGACGGCTTCGAGATCGCCCGGCGCGACCTGGAGATCCGCGGGCCCGGCGAATTCCTGGGGGCGCGCCAGTCGGGCGCGCCGCTCCTGCGTTTCGCCGACCTCACCACCGACACCGCGCTGCTGGAATGGGCGCGGGAAGTCGCGCCTTTGATGCTGGATCGTTCCCCGGACCTGGCGGCCCAGCACGTGGCGCGCTGGTTGGGTGGAAAATCCGAATACCTCAAGGCCTAAGACACAAGAAGAACCGGATGACGCTCACCGAGCTCAAGTACATCGTCGCCGTGGCCCGCGAAAAGCACTTCGGCCGCGCGGCCGAGGCCTGCTTCGTCTCGCAGCCCACGCTGTCCGTCGCCATCAAGAAGCTGGAAGACGAGCTGGAGGTGAAGCTGTTCGAGCGCAGCGCCAACGAGGTCTCGGTCACGCCGCTGGGCGAGGAGATCGTGCGGCAGGCGCAGAGCGTGCTGGAACAGGCCGCCGCGATCAAGGAGATCGCCAAGCGCGGCAAGGACCCGCTGGCGGGCCCCCTGCGCCTGGGCGTGATCTACACGATCGGGCCCTACCTGCTGCCGGACCTGGTGCGGCAGGCGATCGCGCGCACGCCGCAGATGCCCCTGATGCTGCAGGAGAATTTCACCGTGCGGCTGCTGGAGATGCTGCGCACGGGCGAGATCGACTGCGCCATCATGGCCGAGCCGTTCCCGGACACCGGCCTGGCGATCGCGCCGCTGTACGACGAGCCCTTCCTGGTCGCGGTCCCGAGCAACCACCCGCTGGCCGAACGCAAGGCGATCTCCGCCGAGGAGTTGAAGCAGGAGACCATGCTGCTGCTCGGCACGGGCCACTGCTTTCGCGACCACGTGCTGGAGGTGTGCCCGGAGTTCGCCCGCTTCTCGAGCGATGCCGAGGGCATCCGCAAGAGCTTCGAAGGCTCCTCGCTGGAAACCATCAAGCACATGGTCGCGGCGGGCATGGGCGTCACGCTGGTGCCGCGGCTGTCCGTCCCCAAGGAAGCCTTCGCCGCGCGGCCCAAGCGCCGCAGCGACGACCAGGCCTTCGTGAAGTACATCCCCTTCGAGGGCGAACCGCCGAGCCGGCGCGTGGTGCTGGCCTGGCGGCGCAGCTTCACCCGCTACGAGGCCATCGCCGCACTGCGCAATGCGATCTACGCCTGCGAACTGCCCGGCGTGAAGCGCCTATCCTGAACGCCATGAGACAAGCCACATCCGAAAACGCCAACAAGCTGTACCAGCCCGGCATCTTCGATGCGCCGCCGCCGGTGGCGCGCTACGTGCTGTTCAACCTCGCGGACGGCGCGGATGCGCAGGCCATCCGCGAGGCCTTCAACCGCGTGTCGCCGCTGGTCAACGGCAGCGACGTGGTGGTCGGCATCGGCCCCTCGCTGGTGAAGAAGCTCGGCGCGGAGATCCCGGACCTGCACGAGTTCCCCGACTTCTCCCGCGAAGGCGTGAAGGTGCCTTCCACCCCCGGCACGCTGTGGTGCTGGCTGCGCGGTTCCGACCTCGGCGACCTGCTGCACGTCACGCGCAAGGTGCAGAAGGCGCTGGCGCCGGCCTTCGCGGTGCGCCACGTGCTGGATGCCTTCAGCCATGCCGTGGGCGAGAGCGGCCACGGACACGACCTCACCGGCTTCGAGGACGGCACGGAGAACCCCACCGGCGAGAAGGCGGAGGAAGCGGCCTTCGCGCACGGCATGGGCGAGGGGCTCGACGGCTCCAGCTACGTCGCCGTGCAGCAGTGGGTGCATGACCTGGACGCCTTCGAGAAGCTGGGCGACGAGGAGCGCGACCACCACTTCGGCCGGCGCCTCGCGGACAACGAGGAGATCGAGGATGCGCCCGAGACCGCGCACGTCAAGCGCACGGCGCAGGAGAGCTTCGATCCCGAGGCTTTCGTGCTGCGCCGCTCCATGCCCTGGATGCTCAGCATGCAGGCGGGGCTGATGTTCGTCGCCTTCGGCAAGTCGCACCAGGCCTTCGAGCAGCAGATGCGGCGCATGGCGGGACACGACGACGGCATCGTCGATGCGATGTTCAGGATCTCCAGGCCGGTCACGGGCGCCTACTTCTGGTGCCCGCCGATGAAGGACGGCCGCCTGGACCTGCGGCGGCTCGGCTGCTAGATGGACCGGGGGAAGCTGCGCCTCTACCTCGACCTGATCCGCTGGGACCGCCCGGCGGGCTGGCTGCTGCTGCTGTGGCCCTCGCTCTACGCCCTGTGGGTCGCGGCGGAGGGCTTTCCCGGCTGGCACCTCGTCGCGGTGTTCACGCTGGGGACCATCCTGATGCGCAGCGCGGGCTGCTGCGTCAACGACGTGGCCGACCGCGAGTTCGACCGGCACGTCAAGCGCACCGCGCAGCGCCCGGTCACCACCGGCGCGGTGTCGGTGCGGGAAGCCCTGGTGCTCGGCGCCTTCCTGGCGCTGCTGGCCTTCGCCCTGGTGCTGACGACGAATGCCGCCGCCATTGCCTGGTCCTTCGCCGCGCTGGCGATCGCGATCGCGTACCCCTATGCCAAGCGGTTCGTCTCCATGCCGCAGGCCGTGCTGGGCGTGGCCTTCAGCTTCGGCATCCCGATGGCCTTCGCCGCGGTGCAGGGGCAGGTGCCGCTGCTCGCGTGGGTGCTGCTGCTCGGCAACCTGTTCTGGGTGCTGGCCTACGACACCGAGTACGCGATGGTGGACCGCGACGACGACCTGCGCATCGGCATCAAGACCTCGGCGATCACGCTCGGGCGCGCCGACGTGGCCGTCGTCATGTCCTGCTACGGCGCCGCCATCTCCATCTGGGCACTGGCACTGGTCGGCCGCATCCCCCTGCCCGCCGTCCTGCTCACGGGCGCGGCGGCGGCGGCGCAGGCGCTGTGGCACTTCACCCTGATCCGCGATCGCTCGCGCGAGGGCTGCTTCAAGGCCTTCCGTCTGAACCACTGGCTCGGATTCACGCTGTTCGCCGGCACGGTGGCCGGCTACGCGCTGGGCTGAGCACGCGGCAGGCGCGTGCGCGCCGGCGGCGCTTCAGCGGCCGAACTCGTCACCCAGCTCCTGCGCGCGCCGGCAGGCGGCGTGCAGTGCCCGCACGAATGCGTCCTTCACCTTGTCGTTCTCCATCGACGTCAGCGCCGCGTAGGTCGTGCCGCCCCTGGACGTGACGCGCTCGCGCAGGGTCTGCAGCGGTTCCGACGAGGCGCGCGCGAGCTCGGAAGCGCCGGCGAAGGTCCCCACGGCGAGGCGGCGCGCCTGTTCCGCTTGCAGGCCCATCTCGGTGCCCGCCTGCGTCATGGCTTCGAGGAAGTAGAAGACGTAGGCCGGCCCCGAGCCCGACAGGGCGGTGACCGCATCGAGGTGCTGCTCCTGGCCCACCCAGAGGTGCTCGCCGGTGGTGGCGATCACCTGCTCCACGCGCTCCTTGTCCGCGGCGCTCACCGCGGCGCGCGCATACAGCGCGGTCATCCCCTTGCCGACCAGGGCCGGCGTGTTGGGCATGGAGCGCACGATGCGCTCCGTGCCGAGCCAGGCCGCGATGCTGTCGGAGCGGATGCCCGCCGCCACGCTCAGGTGCAGCGCCTGCCGCACGTGCGCCCGGGCCTGGGCCGCCGCGTCCTTGAAGGTCTGGGGTTTCACCGCCCAGACCACCAGGCCGGCCGAGCCGAGCGCGGCCCCGGCGTGTTCCTGCGCATCCACGCCGAACTGTTGCTTCAGTCGCGCGCGCGCCTCGGCGAATGGCTCCACCACCGCGACCTGCGCGGGCGCCAGCCCCTGCTTGATCAGGCCGCCGATGATCGCGCTGGCCATGTTGCCGCCGCCGATGAAGGCGATCAGGGAGTTCGTGTCGTTCATGCGGGATCCTCGTAGTCGAACGCGGCGAACTGCGTCACCTGCCGCGCGCTGAAATTGTCGTCGCTGACCACCACCAGGCAGCGGTGCCCGCCGGGCAGGTTGGGGCCCCAGCACATGCCTTCGGTGTTGTCCAGGCGCGAGAGCCCCAGCTGCGCGAAATCCGCCACGAAGCGCTTGGGGCATGCGCGGTATTCGCCGGCGCGCAGGCGGGGCGCGGCCAGCGTGTCGCTGCCCTCGCGCGTGTCGATCTCGAACAGGCGCAGCGCATTGCCGACGCCCAGGCTGTACGCCCGCTCCAGCACCAGCATGCGGTGGGCGTCCACCATCAGCACCTCGGCCACGCCGTTGTCGGTGAAGCCGCCGGGAATGACGGGCGGATGCGGCACGGCCTCGGGCAGGTAGGCGACCTGCCGCACGGGGCGGCCGCTCGCGACGTCGAAGGCGGTGAAGCGGCACGGACCGCCCGCGCGTCCGACGCCCGGCACCGGGCCGTCCTCTTCCAGCGCCGCCTCCATCGCGGCCCAGGCGGTGCGCGCGTCGGGCGTGAGCGCCAGGCCCTCGAAGGCGTTGTTCTCGCGCGGGCCGCTGCCCGGGCGCGCGGCGAACTGCAGGGCCGGCGGCACGTCGAAATCGCGCACGTGCGCGCCGTCCAGGCGGGCTTCGCGCAGTCCCGGCGGCTGGTTCACGCGGGAGTCGCCCTCGCTGGTCCACAGGAGGCCACGCCCGCCGGGAAGCAGGCGCAGGCCTTCCGGATCCACCACCTGGCCGCGCGTGGCGCGGCGGGGAAAGGGCTGGCCGCCGGCCTGTCGCAAGGTGACGACGTCGAGCACCTGCACGCGCAGGGCGCC
>DASWUI010000748.1:0-3231 GCA_036401715.1 Ramlibacter sp.
CGCAGCTGCTCGATGTAGTGCAGGTCGGCCGGCGGGTCCTCCTCCGCGCCGAGGCAGCCCATGAGGATGTTCGACTGCGGATGCACGTTGGCCTCCTCCTCGGTCAGCTCGCCGCGATCGACCAGCGTCTGCACGTAGGAATGGTCCATCGTGCGCTTGACGAGCCGGTTGCTGTGGAAGTGATAGATGCGCGAGTCGCCGGCATGCGCCCAGTGGCATTCGCCGTCGGGGTTGATGATGAAGGCGGCGATGGTGCTGTGCGGTTCCTGCTCGGACGAGATCGCCGTGAGCTTGATGACGAGGTGCGACTCCTGCACCATCTGCTTGAGCAGCGCCGGCGCGTCGTCGTGGTCCGGCGAGTAGCGCTCGAAGAGCTGCTTGCAGGTCATCATCACCTGGTCGGAGGCCTTGCGGCCGCCGCTGCGCCCGCCCATGCCGTCGGCCACCACGCCGAGCACGCAGCCGTTGATGCGCGGGTGCGAGATCAGGGCGATCTGGTCCTGCTGGTACTCGCGATCCCCCTTGTGGATCCCCGTGGAGGCGGTGAGTCGGTAGCCTTTGCTGGTGCTGCTCATGGGCGAGAAGTTGTGCGCTGGTGCGCGTTCGCTCGATTATTGCCTGCCAAAGACGTATTATTGACCGGCCCCCGGCGCCGCCTGAGCTTTTTATCTTGGATTCCAACCTGCACTCTCCCGAACGGCGCCTGATCGAGCTGCGCATGGAGCACGCCGACCTCGACGCGATGATCGACAGCGCGTCCGAACAGAGCCCGGTGGACGAACTCATGATGCGCCGCCTCAAGAAGCGCCGCCTGGCCTTGCGCGACCAGATCGCGCGGCTGGAGCTCGCGCTCGATCCCAAAGAACCCGCGTGATGACGGACACGGCAGCCCCGCCGCGGGCGCTGGAAGAGGCCGCGCGCGAGGCCTTCGTGCCCGGCGGCGTCCTCTCGCGCGCCGCGGAAGCCTTCCGGCCGCGTCCCGGGCAGACCGAGATGGCGGGCGCGGTCGCGCGCACCATCGAGCACGGCGGCGCGCTGGTGGTCGAAGCCGGCACCGGCGTCGGCAAGACCTTCTCCTATCTCGTGCCGGCGCTGCTCAGCGGCGAGCGCGTGCTGCTGTCCACGGCCACCAAGACGCTGCAGGACCAGCTGTTCGGCCGCGACCTGCCGCGGCTGGCGCAGGCGCTGGGCGTGCCGGTGCGCATGGCCTTGCTCAAGGGGCGCGCCAGCTACCTGTGCACGCACCGCCTGGAACTCGCCCGCCGCGACGCGAGCCTGCCCGATCGCACCGCGGTGCGCACGCTCGCCAAGATCGAGGAATGGGCACACGCGACGCGCACCGGCGACCTCGCCGAGATGCCGGGGCTGGACGAGCGCTCGCCCGTGCTGCCGCTGGTGACTTCCACGCGCGAGAACTGCCTGGGCGCGCAGTGCCCGAAGTTCCGCGAGTGCCACGTGAACAACGCCCGCCGCGAGGCGATGGCCGCCGACGTCGTCGTCATCAACCACCACCTGTTCTTCGCCGACCTGGCCGTGCGCGAGTCCGGCATGGCCGAACTGCTGCCCACCGTCCGGGTGGTCATCTTCGACGAGGCGCACCAGCTCAACGAGACGGGCGTGCAGTTCCTCGGGCGGCAGGTCGGCACCGGCCAGGTGCTGGATTTCACGCGGGACCTGCTGGGCGCAGGCCTGCAGTTCGCGCGCGGGCTCGTGGACTGGCAGCAGCTCGCGGCGGCGACCGAACGGGCCGCGCGCGACCTGCGGCTGGCGGTGGGCCGCAACGCGGCGGGGGCACGCCTGCGCTGGAACGAGGGTGCGCCCGAAGGCGTGCCCGAAGCGGCTTGGCGCGAGGGCCTCGCATCGCTGCAGGCGGCCCTGCGGCAGGCGGCCGAAGGGCTGGCGAGCGCCAGCGAGATCGCGCCGGATTTCGTGCGGCTGCACGAACGCGCGCTCGCGCTGGAACAGCGCGTGCGCGCCTTCGACGGCGCGCCGGAACCGGGCTGCGTGCGCTGGGTCGACGCGGGGACGCACCTGCGCCTGGTGGAGTCGCCGCTGGACATCGCCGAGGCGGTGCAGCAGAAGCTCCTCAGGTCCGGCCAGGAGGCGCAGGACGAGGACGCGCCCCGGCGGGCGTGGATCTTCACCTCGGCCACCCTGGGCGACGATGCGCGCCTGTCCTGGTTCACCGAGCCCTGCGGCTTGTCGCAGGCGCAGGTGCTGCGCGTGGCCAGCCCCTTCGACTACCCGGCGCAGGCCGCGCTTTACGTGCCGCGCCAGCTGCCGCGGCCCAACGATCCGGCGCACAGCGGCGCGGTCGCGCGCCTGGCCGAGCAGGCCGCGCGGCGCATCGGCGGCCGCACGATGGTGCTGACCACGACGCTGCGCGCCCTGCGCGCCATCGGCGAGCAGCTGCAGGAGCGCTTCGCCGGCTCGGGCGAGGTCGAGGTGCTGGTGCAGGGCCAGTGGCCCAAGCGGCGCCTGATCGAGCGCTTCCGCGAAGGCGCGGGAGATGGCTGCCCCGGCTGCATCCTGGTGGCGTCGGCCTCCTTCTGGGAGGGCGTGGACGTGCCGGGCGAGGCGCTGCAGCTGGTGATCATCGACAAGCTGCCGTTCCCGCCGCCGGGCGACCCGCTGGTGGAAGCGCGCGGGCAGCGCCTGGAATCGCAGGGCCGCAGCCCGTTCAACGACTACTTCGTGCCGGAGGCGGCGGTGGCGCTGAAGCAGGGCGCCGGTCGCCTGATCCGCCGCGAGACCGACCAGGGCCTGCTGGTGGTGTGCGACACGCGCCTGGTGCAGATGGGGTATGGCCGCCGCCTGCTGGCGGCGCTGCCGCCGATGCGGCGGCTGGCGGACGAGGCGGAGTTCGCGGAGGCTCTGGAGCGGCTGGCCTGTTCGTAGGTCAGCAGGTCACCACACCTGCCACCACGGCTTCGATCCCGTCCGCGTGCTGCCCGTGAGATAGCCGCTGCCCGGATAGTTCTTCTCCAGCACCCGCCGCGTGTCGTCGCGCAGCTGCGCCATCCCGAGCGCGTCGTAGGAGCGCATCATGATGAACAGCGCTTCTTCCAGCGCGGGCACGTCGCGGTAGTCGGCCAGCGCGCTCTGCGCGCGGTTGATGGCCGCCACGTAGGCGCCGCGGTTGAAGTAGTAGCGCGCCACGTGCACCTCGTACTGCGCCAGCGAGTTGACGATGTAGGTCATGCGCGCCTTCGCATCGCCCGCGTAGCGCGA
>DASWUI010000749.1:0-10427 GCA_036401715.1 Ramlibacter sp.
AGGTCGCGGATTTCGAAGAGTTCGCGCCTGAGCAGCTGCAGCTTCTGGGACATCGAATCGCGTTCCTCCGGGGGGGCGTCCTCGAACTGGCTTTCGCCGAAGCTGGACTCCTCGACCTCGATCACCTCCACGCCATCGAGCATGACCTCGCCGGCGCGGCGCTTGTCGCGCTCGACCTGGACGATTTCCTGCAGCTTGTTGCGCGCGCCGCTGATCGTGAAGCCCTGGTCGTACAGCAGGTCGCGGATGCGGCGGATCATCAGCACCTCGTGGTGCTGGTAGTAGCGCCGGTTGCCGCGCCGCTTCATGGGCCGCAGCTGGGTGAACTCCTGCTCCCAATACCGTAGCACGTGAGGCTTGACGCCGCACAGCTCGCTGACCTCACCGATGGTGAAGTAGCGTTTGGCAGGGATGGCCGGGAGGCCTTTCTCCATTGAAATCAATCCACTAGGAGAGAAAGCTTTGAGGTTACTCTAAGAGCGCGCCGTTGCAAAGCACGTCCGCGCGGCCGATGTTGCGCCGTCGCGCCTTTTCCGTTGAGCGTTGGGCAGGGGGCGGCAAGCGGTCGCCCGGCGGGCGCCGCCGGGCCGTGTCGCGGCCCGCCGTTCAGGCCGGTTCAGCGGGGTTGGCCAGGCCCTGGATCTGTTCCTTCAGCTTGTGGCTGGCATGGAAGGTGACGACGCGGCGCGCCTCGATCGGGATCGCCTCGCCGGTGCGCGGGTTGCGGCCGGGGCGCGGCGCCTTGGTGCGGATCTGGAAGTTGCCGAAACCGGAGATCTTGACGTCCTTGCCGTCCACCAGGCTCTGCGAGACCAGGTCGAAGAAGGCGTCGATCATGTCCTTGGACTCGCGCTTGTTCAGCCCGATCTGTTCGAAGAGCAGCTCGGCGAGCTGCGCCTTCGTCAGCGCCGGGGTCTCCAGGCTCTCGACGGCAAACTCCATCATGTCCTCTGTCCTGAGCGCTGTTGTTGTCGCGAGGTTGGCCATGCTTATCCCCTCAGTCGGCCGCCGAGCTGCGCGGTGACCCTCTCCACCACCGCGCGCACGGCCGATTCGATCTGCTCGTCGGTCAGTGTCGCGTCGCTGCGCGCGAGCGTCAAGCGCACCGCCAGGCTCTTCTCGTTCATCGCCAGACCGGCGGTCGCCTGCTGCGGCTTGTACACGTCGAACAGCAACGCGTCGCGCAGCAGCCCGCCCGTGTCGGCGGAGCGGATGGCGGCCATCAGCTGGTCGTGGGTGACCTTCTCGCCGACGATCACCGCGATGTCGCGTTCGGCCGGCTGGAAGCGCGGCACCGGCTCGAAGGCCGGGATCGTGCGCGCCGTCACCGCGTCGAGGTCCAGTTCGAACAGCAGCGGCACCTGCGGCAGCTCCCACTGCTGGCGCCAGCGCGGGTGCAGCTCGCCCACGAAGCCGGCTTCCCGGCCGTCGATGCGGATCGCCGCGCAGCGCCCGGGATGCATCGCCGGGTGCGCGGCGGGCACGAACTCCGCCTGCCGCGGCGCCAGCAGCGCCTGCACGTCGCCCTTGATGTCGTAGAAGTCGCCCTGCCCCGCCTTGCGGCCCCACTGCAAGCCGTCGGGCGAGCCGTAGGCCAGCCCGGCCACGCGCATCGGCTGGCGCACGCCGCGCACCGTGGTGTCCGTGGTCCGCACGGTAGCGTCGCGCATGAACACGCGCCCCAGCTCGAAGACGCGCACGCGTTCGGCCTTGCGGTCCAGGTTGAACTTCAGCACCTGCAGCAGCGAGCCGAGCAGCGTCGAGCGCATCACGCCCATCTGGCTGGCGATCGGGTTGAGCAGCTTGATCGGGTCGGCGTTGCCGGCCAGGTCGCGCTCCCAATGCTCCTCGACGAAGCTGAAGTTGATCGTCTCCAGGTAGCCCAGGCCCGCCAGCAGGCGGCGCACGGCGAAGCGGCTGCGGCGGTCCTCCGGCGGCAGCTTGGCGGTGATGGGCGCCAGCGGTGCACTGGTGGGCAGCTGGTTGAAGCCGATCACGCGCACCACTTCCTCGATCAGGTCCTCCTCGATCGCGATGTCGAAGCGGTAGGGCGGCGGCGTCACGGTGATCACGTCGTTGTGCGAGGTGGCCGGCAGGCGCAGGCGCCGGAAGGCGTCCAGGCACTGCTCGCCGCTGACCTCCATGCCGATCACCTTGGCGGCGCGCTCCACGCGCATCTGCACCGGCTTGCGCTCGGGCATCTTCACCACCTGGTCGTCCATCGGACCGGCTTCGCCGCCGCAGATCTCCAGGATCAGGCGGGTGATGTGCTCGATGTGCTCCACGGTCTGCACGGGATCCACGCCCCGCTCGAAGCGGTGGCCGGCGTCGGTGGAGAAGTTGAAGCGGCGCGAGCGGCCCTGCACCGCCTCGGGCCACCAGAACGCGGCCTCCACGTAGACATTCTTCGTCTCGTCGGAGACGGCGGTGGCGTCGCCGCCCATAATGCCGGCCAGCGACTCGACCTGGCGGTCGTCGGCGATCACGCCGACCTTCTCGTCCACCTCGATCGTGTTGCCGTTCAGGAGCTTGAGCTGCTCGCCCCTGCGGCCCCAGCGCACGTCCAGGCCGCCGTGGATCTTGTCGTGGTCGAAGATGTGCGACGGCCGGCCGAACTCGAACATCACGTAGTTGGAGATGTCCACCAGGGCCGTCACGCTGCGCTGGCCGCAGCCGGCCAGGCGTTCCACCATCCACTGCGGCGTCTTCGCCTTGGTGTTGACGTTGCGGATCACGCGGCCGGAGAAGCGGCCGCACAGGTCGGGCGCGCTGACCTTCACCTTCAGCCGGGCGTCGTGCGTCGGCTGCACCGGCTCGAACTTCGGCTCCACCAGCGGCGCGCCGGTGAGGGCCGAGAGCTCGCGCGCGACGCCGTACACCGACAGCGCGTGCGCCAGGTTGGGCGTGAGCTTGAGCGTGAAGACGTGGTCGTCGAGGTTCAGGACCTCGCGCACGTCCTTGCCGATGGGCGCCGAGGCGTCCAGCTCCAGCAGGCCCCCGTGGTCCTCGGACAGCTGCAGTTCGCGCGCCGAGCACAGCATGCCCTGGCTCTCGACGCCGCGCAGCTTGCCCAGCTTGATGGCGAAGGGCTTGCCGTCCTCGCCCGGGGGCAGCTCGGCGCCCACCAGGGCCGTCGGCACCCGGATGCCCGGGCGCGCGTTGGGGGCGCCGCAGACGATGTTCAGCAGCGCACCCTGCCCCACGTCCACCTGGCAGACGCGCAGGCGGTCGGCATTGGGGTGCTGCACGGCTTCCTTGATCTCGCCCACGACCACCTTGGTGAACGGCGGCGCCACCGGGCGCAGGTCCTCCACTTCCAGCCCACCCATGGTGAGCGTGTCGGCGATCTGTTGCGTGGTCAGCGGCGGGTTGCAGAACGCGCGCAGCCAGGACTCGGGAAATTGCATGGTCTTGTCGGAAAGCGGATTCGGTTCAGCGGAACTGCTTGAGGAAGCGGACGTCGCCTTCGAAGAACAGGCGCAGGTCGTTGACGCCGTAGCGCAGCATCGTCAGGCGGTCCATGCCCATGCCGAAGGCGAAGCCGATGTGCTTCTCGGGGTCCAGCCCCATGTTGCGCACGACCGTGGGGTGCACCTGGCCGGAGCCGGCCACCTCCAGCCAGCGGCCGGCCAGCGGGCCGCTCTGGAACTGGATGTCGATCTCGGCGCTCGGCTCCGTGAACGGGAAGAAGCTGGGGCGGAAGCGCAGCGCCAGGTCCTCGCTTTCGAAGAAGGCGCGGCAGAAGTCGGTGAAGACGACCTTCAGGTCCTTGAAGCTCACGTTCTCGCCCAGCCACAGGCCCTCGCACTGGTGGAACATGGGCGAGTGCGTCGCGTCGCTGTCGACGCGGTAGGTGCGGCCGGGGGCGATCACGCGGATTTCCGGCATGATGTCGCCGCGCGCCACCGCTTCCTGGTAGCGCTTGATGCGCTGGTGGGCGTAGCGCACCTGCATCGGGCTGGTGTGCGGCCGCAGGTTGTAGGGGATGCCGTCGTCGCCGTCGATGTCCACGTAGAACGTGTCCTGCATGGAGCGCGCGGGGTGGTTCGGCGGGTTGTTCAGCGAGGTGAAGCTGTGCCAGTCGGACTCGACCTCGGGGCCGTCGGCAACGTCGAAGCCCATGCTGCCGAAGATCTGCTCGATGCGCTCCTGCGTGAGCATGATCGGGTGCAGGCCGCCGGGTTCGCGCAGGCGCCCGGGCAGCGAGACGTCCAGCGCCTCGGCCTTCAGCTGCGCTTCCAGTTCGGCGTCGGCCAGCGCCTGGCGGCGCTCGGCCAGCGCGGCCTCGATCGCCTGCTTGGCCTGGTTGATCGCGGCGCCGCGCGTCTTCTTCTCCTCCACGGAGAGCGCAGCCAGGCCCTTCATCAGCTCGGTGATGCGGCCGGACTTGCCGACGTACTGCGCCTTGGCGTTTTCCAGCTCGGCGGGGGTGCCGGCCTGGGCGAAGGCGGCACGCGCGCCGGCGACGATCGAATCGTATTCTTGGGTCATGGGAATGAAAAAACAGGGCTAGCGCCTCGCAGCCCTAGCCCTGTTCAATGGGTTGCTTGCGGGAACCGCCCGCGGGCGGCTCCCACCGCGAACTCAAGCAGCCAGCTTGGCCTTCACCTGGTTCACGATGCCGGTAAACGCCGCCGGGTCGTGGTAGGCGATATCGGCCAGGACCTTGCGGTCGATGTCGATGCCCGCCTTGCGGATCCCGTTGGCGAACTGGCTGTAGGTCAGTCCGTTGGCGCGGGCCGCGGCATTGATACGGGCGATCCACAGCTGGCGGAACACGCGCTTCTTGGCACGGCGGTCGCGGTAGGCGTACTGGCCCGCCTTCATCACCGCTTCCTTGGCGATGCGGAAGACGTTGCCGCGGCGGCCGCGGAAACCCTTGGCGAGGGCGAGGACCTTCTTGTGACGTGCGCGGGCGGTTACACCACGTTTGACGCGAGGCATGTGTGTTCTCCTTCTTCGTCTACGTTAGATGCCGGCGAACGGCAACATCTGCGCCATGTGACCCATGTTGGTCTCATGGACGGCCGTGGGGCCGCGCAGGTGGCGCTTGTTCTTGGTGGACTTCTTGGTCAGGATGTGACGCTTGAAGGCCTGGCCGCGCTTGACGGTCCCGCCGGGACGCACGCGGAAGCGCTTCTTCGCCCCGCTCTTGGTCTTCATCTTGGGCATGTACATGCTCCTTCTTGGTTTGTGCTCGTGAGGCGTCGCGGAATGAATTCCGCTCCTTGATGGCCCCGAGCCACTTTTGTTCGGCCCCCGAAAGGGCCCGGGAGGCACGAAGCCTCCCCTTCACCGCCACCGCGGCGACCAACCGTGATGGCTTTGAATCCGTCCTTACGCCGTCGTCGCCGGCGAACCGGCTTCGGCGGGCTTCGCCGCGGCACTCGGCTTCCTCTTGCCCGGCGCGATCATCATGATCATCTGCCGGCCTTCGAGCTTCGGGAACTGCTCCACGACGATGGTGTCGCCGAGGTCGTCCCGGATGCGCTGCAGCAGCGCCATGCCGATTTCCTGGTGCGTGATCTCGCGCCCCCGGAAGCGCAGCGTGATCTTGCACTTGTCGCCTTCCTCCAGGAACCTGCGGATGTTGCGCAACTTGATGTTGTAGTCGCCGTCATCCGTTCCCGGGCGGAACTTGATTTCCTTGACTTCGATGACCTTCTGCTTGGACTTCGCTTCCGCGGCCTTCTTCTGTTCCTGGTACTTGAACTTGCCGTAGTCCATCAGCCGGCAGACCGGCGGATTCGCTGTGGCGGCAATTTCGACCAGGTCGACGTCAGCCTCGCCGGCCATCCGCAGGGCTTCCTGCAGGCTCACGATGCCCAGGGGCTCGTTGTTGGGTCCGCTCAGGCGGACTTCCGGGGCCATGATCTCCCGGTTCAGGCGGTGCTTGCGTTCCTCGCGCTGGCGGCGGTCGCGAAATTCAGTAGCGATGGTCTTCAGTCCTTCAGTTCAAGATAGCTACAAAAGCTGTAGCACTACCGCCAGTCCCTGCACGGCCGGAGAGCTTTTCCGCTAAGATTCAGCTCTTGCTGGCGATGTCCTCGGCGATCCTTTTCTGGAACTCCTGCAGGCTCATCACCCCGAGGTCCTTGTTGCCCCGGGCCCGCACGGCGACGGCACCAGCCGCCTTCTCCTTGTCGCCGACGACGAGGAGGTAGGGCGGCTTTTGCATCGAATGCTCCCGTATTTTATACGTGATCTTCTCGTTGCGCAGATCCGTCTCCACCCTAAGCCCTTGATTCCTCAGCGATTTGGCGATTTCATTGACGTAATCGGCCTGTTGGTCCGTGATGTTGAGGATCACGGCCTGCACCGGGGCCAGCCAGGCGGGCAAGGCGCCGGCGTGCTGCTCGATCAGGATGCCGATGTAACGCTCGAGGCTGCCCACGATGGCCCGGTGCAGCACGACCGGCCGGTGGCGGGCGCCGTCCTCCCCGACGTACTCGGCGTCCAGGCGCGTCGTCAGGTTGAAGTCGACCTGCATCGTCCCGACCTGCCACTGGCGGCCGATCGCGTCCTTGAGCGTGTACTCGATCTTCGGGCCGTAGAAGGCGCCATCGCCCGGGGAGATCGTGAACTCGCAGCCGCTGCGCCGCAGGGACTCCATGAGGGCGTTTTCCGCCTTGTCCCATAGCTCATCGGAGCCGATGCGGGCTTCCGGCCGCGTCGCCACCTTGTAGATGATCTCCGTGAAGCCGAAGTCCCGGTACACCTTGTGCAGGACCTTCGTGAATTCCTCGCACTCGGGCAGGATGTGGTCTTCCGTGCAGAAGATGTGGCCGTCGTCCTGCGTGAAGCCGCGTACCCGCATGATCCCGTGCAGGCCGCCCGAGGGCTCGTTGCGGTGGCACTGCCCGAACTCCCCGTAGCGCAGCGGCAGGTCGCGGTAGCTCTTGACGCCCTGCTTGAAGATCAGGACGTGGCCGGGGCAGTTCATCGGTTTCAGCGCGTACTCGCGCTTTTCCGATTCCGTGACGAACATGTTCTCGCGGTACTTGTCCCAGTGGCCCGTCTTCTCCCACAGCGACTTGTCCAGGATCTGCGGCCCCTTGACCTCCAGGTAGCCGTTGTCCCGGTAGACCTGCCGCATGTACTGCTCCACCGCCTGCCAGATGGCCCAGCCCTTGGGGTGCCAGAACACGACGCCGGGCGCCGTGTCCTCCAGGTGGAACAGGTCCAGTTCGCGGCCGAGCTTGCGGTGGTCGCGCTTTTCCGCCTCCTCCAGCATCGTCAGGTACTGCTGCAGGTCCTCCTTGGACGCCCACGCCGTGCCGTAGACCCGCTGCAGCATCTCGTTGCGGTGGTCGCCGCGCCAGTAGGCGCCGGCCACCTTCATGAGCTTGAAGTGCCTGAGCTTGCCCGTGCTGGGCACGTGCGGGCCGCGGCACAGGTCCTCGAAGCCGCCCTCGGCGTAGAGCGACACGTCCTCGCCCGCGGGGATGCTGCCGATGATCTCGGCCTTGTAGTTCTCGCCCATGGCCTTGAAATGCTGCACCGCCTCGTCGCGCGGCAGCACGCGGCGCGTCACCGGCTCGTCCTTCGCCGCGAGTTCGGCCATGCGCTTTTCGATGGCCTGCAGGTCCTCGGGCGTGAACGGCCGCTTGTACGCGAAGTCGTAGTAGAAGCCGTTCTCGATCACCGGGCCGATCGTGACCTGGGCGTCGGGATAGAGCTCCTTGACCGCGTAGGCCAGCAGGTGCGCCGTGGAGTGGCGGATCACGTCCAGCCCTTCCGGGTCCTTGACCGTGAGGATGGCGAGCTTCGCGTCCTGCTCGATGCGGTGGGCCGTGTCGACCACCTTGCCGTCGACCTTGCCGGCGATGGCGGCCTTGGCCAGGCCGGGGCCGATGGAGGCGGCGACCTCGGCCACCGTCACGGGTTGCGGGAACTGGCGTTGCGAGCCGTCGGGAAGCGTGATGTTGATCATGGTCTGTTGTACGCAAGCTGCAGGAACGAAAAAGCGCGGGCCAGCCGCGCTTTTCTTCAGTGGGGACGATGCAACCCTGGACGCGCGACTGCCCGGCCGCTAGCGGGCCGTGGTTCCTTCCGGAGGAGTTCGCGGTGTCATAACCATGATGCCTTTCTCGCTCTTGTTGCAGTCCGGGTGCGCCGATTCTACTCCGTGGGCAGCTGCCCCGAGCCGGCGCAGCGGGGGCACGCGGTGATGACCGTCTGCCTCTCGACCTCGAACTTCTCGTTGATGTTCTCGCTGTCGATGTGCAGCTGGCCGCTGCCGGCGCAGTCCGCACAGGTATTGCCCGTGCGCAGCTCGCGCACGCTGAACGTGCCCGTCTTTTCCAGGTCCGTGGAAGCTCCCATGGCAATCCTCCTCGTTGGTATGGCCCGACTGTAGCGACCGCCGCCCCGGACACCAAGCCCGCAGGCGGACCTAATCCCCGGCGGCCGTGACGTCCTGCGCGTCCGCCGCCACTTTGGCGCCGCCGGGCGGCGGCGCCGCGTGCCGGGGCAGGATCACCGCGAACTCCGATCCGCGGCCCAGTCCCTCGCTGCGGGCTTCGATGCGGCCACCGTGCAGCTCGGCCAGCCGCGAGGCGAGGCTCAGGCCGATGCCCAGGCCGCCGCCCGCCGGCGGACGGTCGGCCTGCACGAACAATTCGAAGATCTTCGGCAGCTTCTCCGGGGCGATGCCTATGCCGTTGTCACGGACCGACACCCGCACCTCCGCCGCGCTCGCCTGAACCCCGAGTTCGATCCGGCCGCCTTCCGGCGTGTAGTTGGCGGCGTTGTTCAGGAGGTTGGTGAACACCTGCGCGATGCGCGCCGGATCCACCTCGAGCTCGATCGCCGGGTCGACCGGATCGCGCACGAGCTGGTGCCGCCGCGCCTGCAGCAGCGGCAGGCTGGTCTCCACGGCCGCGTCGAGCACGTCGGCCAGGCGCGTTCGGCTGCGCCTCAGCGCGATCTTGCCGCGCGAGATGCGCGAGACGTCCAGCAGGTCGTCGATCAGGCGGACCATGTGCGTCACCTGCCGCTCCGCCACTTCGCGGGCCCGCTGCGCACTCGGGCCTTCCGGTGCGAGCCGCAGGATGTGGAGCGAGGTGCGGATGGGCGCCAGCGGATTGCGCAGCTCGTGCGCCAGCACCGCCAGGAATTCGTCCTTGCGCCGTTCGCCTTCGCGCAGCTCGGCGTACAGCTGCTGCAGCCGCTCGGCACGCTCGCGCGCCCGCTCCTCGCTTTCCTGCAGCGCCAGCTCGTTGCGGCGGCGCTGCGCTGCGGCCGTCTCCGCCGCGCGCCGCGCGCGCGCCTGAACCCGCGTGATCCAGGCCAGCAGGACCGCGGCGGCCAGCGAGGCGGCCGCCAGCCAGGGCACGAGGCGGCGCTGCGAGGCCGCCTCGAATTCGGGCCTGCTGCTGAAGCGCAGCAGCCAGGGCCGCCCGGCCACCTCGAGCGTGCGCGTCGCGACGAAGGCCGGCGCGGGCGCGGCTGCATCCCGGGTGGACCGCAGCAGCGCGGCCGGGTCCGGCCGGCTCCCGTCGTACAGCTCGTAGTCGATGGCGCGCACGCCCCGGCCGCGCACGCCTTGCAGCAGGTCGCCCGCCCGCAGCGGTGCGTACACGAACCCGACCAGGCTCTCGTGGCGCGCCTGCACGGTGTCGCGCGCGCCGCCGCCGCGGTACAGCGGCAGGTACAAGAGCAGCCCCGCCTGCTTGAGCAGGTCGATCTCCTGCACCAGGGTCACCTTGCCCGAGGCCGCCTCCAGGCCGGTGTCGCGCGCCCGCGCCATGGCCGCTGCGCGCGTGGGCTCCGTGGACATGTCGAAGCCCACGGCGGCGGCGTTGCGCGCGTCGAGCGGCTCCAGGAACAGGATGGAGTGGTACTCGTCGCGCGGATGCGACGGCCAGACGCGGAAGCCGGGCAAGCCCTGCGCGCGGACCTCCGCCTCGCGTGCCGCCAGTTCGTGGGGAAGGATGCGCGCGGTGAAGCCGATGCCGAGGATGCCCGGATAGCGCTCCCGCAGCCGCAGCTGCTCGACGTACGAACGGAATTCCTCCCGCTGCACCGCCTCGCTGCCGGCGAACAGGCCGGCCGTCCCGCGCAACAGCGTGATGGCGGTGTCCAGGCGCTCGCGCACCGCATCCGTGGTGCGCTCCACGTCGCTGTCGAACAGGGCGCGGTCCTCGGCCTCGATGGAGCGGGTCACCGACAACAGCAGGCCCGCCGTGACGAGCAGCGCGAGCGCGAACACCAGCACTGGCGCCAGCCAGGCCGACCGGGCGGTGGCGCGGACATCGGGAGGGGATGCTGCAGGACCGGACAACAAGCGGCAAATCGGCAGAGGGACGCCGATGGTACCTGCGCGCCGCGCCCGCGGGGTGGCCCGCGCCGGGCAGCAAAAAGCCCGCGGCAAGCCGCGGGCTCTTCAGTGGGCGGGGACCTTCAGGCCGCCTTCTTCTCGTCGA
>DASWUI010000750.1:0-1547 GCA_036401715.1 Ramlibacter sp.
GGTTGCCGCAGGGCGTCCAGGCGGCGCGCGCGCCGACGGGTCCGCAGCGCCTCGAGCACGCGCTCGGGCGACAGCGGCAACGCGCCCAGTCGAAGGCCGAGCGCATCGGCGATCGCGTTGGCCACCGCCGGCGGGCAGCCATGCAGGGCGCCTTCGCTGCCTTCCTTGGCGCCGAACGGCCCGAGCGGGTCCATGCTCTCGATGAGGAAGACCTCGATGTCCGGCGATTCCGGCATCGTCGGGATCCGGTAGTCCAGCAGGTTCGCCCGCAGCGGCAGGCCCTCGTGATACTGCGTTTCCTCCGCCAGGGCCTGTCCCATCCCCATCCACACCGCGCCCTGGATCTGCCCTTCCAGCGCGAGCGGATTGATGGCGCGGCCGCAGTCCTGCGCGACCCACACCTTCTGCACGCGCACGATGCCGGTGTCCTCGTCCACGTGCACTTGCGCCACCTGCGCGGCGTAGCTGAAGCCGGCGGTGGAGCCGACGGCGGCGCCGCGGAACCTGCCGCCCTGCGTCTCCGGCGGCGTCGACCAGCTGCCCTTGACGGTGAGCGTGCCGGTGTCCACCAGCGCCGCCTGCACGCATTGCGCGAAGTCCAGCTGTTCACCGCTGCCGCTGCGCACGCAGCTCTCGCCCAGCCATTCCAGTTCGTCCGACTGCGCCTTCAGGCGCGCGGCGGCCGCGTCCAGCAGCACGCGCCTGAGCGCCTCGGCCGCCCGCAGCGCCGCGTTGCCCACCATGAAGGACACGCGCGAGGAGTAGGAGCCGTTGTCCTTCGGCGTGAGGGCGCTGTCGGCGGACACCACGCGGATGCGGCTGATCGGCAGCAGCAGCACTTCCGCCACCACCTGCGCGAGCAGCGTGGTGGATCCCTGGCCGATATCGGACGCGCCGGTGAACAGCGTGATGCTGCCGTCGAAATCGAGCTTGAGCGTCACCACCGCATGCGGCTCGCCCGTCCAGTGCACCGGCTTGGCCGAGCCGCTCACGTAGTGCGAGCAGGCCATGCCGAGCCCCACGCCCCGGGGCAGCTGGCCGCGGCGCTCGCGCCAGCCGGAGGCGCGCTCCACCGCCTCCAGGCACTGCGGCAGCCCGTAAGAGTTCACCTGCAGGTCGTTGAGCGTGCGGTGCGGCGCCTGCAGCAGGTTGGCGCGGCGCAGCGCGAAAGCGTCGAGCCCCAGCGCCGCTGCCGCCTCGTCCAGCAGCGACTCCATGCCGAAGCGCACGTTGACGGCGCCGTGCCCGCGCATCGCGCCGCAGGGCGGCAGGTTGGTGTAGACGCGGGCACCGCGGTAACGCACGGCGCCGACCCGGTAGAGCGCGTGCAGCAGCGCCCCGGCGTAGAGGATGGTGACCAGCCCGTAGCCTCCGTAGGCGCCCCCGCGCTGCACCACGTCCGCCTGCAGTGCCGTGATCTCGCCGCTGGCCCGCAGCCCGATCTTCAGCTCGATCTCGCTGTGGGGGCGCCCGCGGTGCGTGAGGAACACTTCCTCACGCGTGAGTTCCAGCTTCACGGTGCCGCCGGCGGCGCGCGCGAGCGCCGC
>DASWUI010000751.1:0-4002 GCA_036401715.1 Ramlibacter sp.
CCGCTGGCGGAATGGCTGGCGCGCTGGCGCGCCCGCTGCGCGGCGGAGACCGCGACCTCGCCGCACGCCCGTGCCGGGCGCATGCGGCGCGCCAATCCCTGGATCATTCCGCGCAACCACCGCGTCGAGGAAGCGCTGCAGGCCGCCTCCGCGAACGGCGACCTGGCGCCCTTCGAGCGCCTGCTGGTCGCGATTCGCAATCCCTGGGAGGAAACGCCGGAGAACGCGCCGTATGCGCAGCCGGCGCCGGCGGCGGTGACCGCCGGCTACCAGACCTTCTGCGGGACCTGAATCGCGGGAAGGGCGCGCGAGCCCGCCGGGCCGCTCAGCCCTCGCAATGCGGGCACGCCGCGGCCGGCGGCGCCAGCCTCTCCGGCGCCGGTTCGAAGCGCTGCCCCATGTCGTAGCGGTCGTGGTGCCGCACCCACTCCATCTTGTAGAACACGTCGCGCTCGTTGCGCCCCTGCGGTGCCAGGTCCATCAGCGCATACGCGCCCATCATGGCTTCCACGCCGCGGCCGAAGGTGGAATAGGTGTGGAACACCTCGCCGGCGTCGTCGCGGCAGAACACGCTGATGCCGGGGGCCTCCTCCGCCGGGAAGAAGCCCTTGCGGTAGTTGTATTCGACCTCGCCGGTGGCCAGTTCCTCCGGCGTGAAGCTCACGTGGAAGTCGAAGTTGAAGTCGCTGCCGTGCGAGGAGACCCAGTCGAACCGCCAGCCCATGCGCTCGCGAAAGCGCAGGATGTCGGCAAGCGGCGCGCGCGAGACGGCCACGAAGCCGATGTCGCGATGCGCCAGGTGGATGGCCATGCCGTCCACGTGGTCGGCCATGAAGGAGCAGCTGGGGCAGCCCTGTTCCCACCCGGGGCCGAACATGAAGTGCTGCACGAGCAGCTGGCGGCGCCCGCGGAACAGCTCGCCCAGCGCGCGCCGGCCCTCGGGCGTGTCGAAGACGTAGCGCTTGGCGATGCGCCGCCAGGGCAGGGCGCGGCGCGCGCTTGCGACCTGGTCGTGCAGGCGCGTGAGCTCCTTCTCGCGCGCGAGCAGCTTCCTGCGTTCCTCGGTCCAGCGCGCGTCGGCGACGACGGGATGGCCGGCGGGCTCGTGCGCGACGTGCGGCACGGTGCGGGTCCTGGTGTCCATGGCGAAGTTCCTTTCCTTCGGAGCCTCGGGGCGAGGCGGTCAGGGCACTCTAGGGACGCCGCGGCGCAGCGGGGAGTAACAAGATTGGCGCGAAAGTCCGCTCAGCGGCCTGCCAGCGGCACCTCCAGCCGCACCCGCATGCCGCGCCCGCCGCTCCCGCGGGCGATGTCGAGGCGGCCGCCGACCTGCCGCGCGCGTTCGAGCATGAAGGCCAGCCCGAAGCTCTCCGACTCGCCATCGGGCGCCAGGTGCTGCGCCACCTCGAAGCCGACTCCGTCGTCTTCCACGGCCAGCTCGAGCGCGCCGGCGCGCAGCTGCAGGCTGACGTCCACGTGCCGCGCCTGCGCGTGCCGCGCGGCGTTGAACAGCGCCTCCTGCGCGATCCGGAAGCACGCGGTGGCGACCTGCGGCGACAGCAGCGGAAAATCCCTCGGTTCGACCTGCAGGTGCGCCTGCCAGGCGTTGCGCCTGGCGTGCTGCGCCAGCTCGCCTTCCAGGGCTTCCGGCAACCCGAGGTCGTCGAGCATGGTCGGCCGGAGCCGGGCGACCATGTCGCGCGTCTGCGCGATCAGCGCGTCCAGCAGCTTGATCGCGTCGGACACCGGCTTGCCGCTGTCCGCGTTGCGCTGGGCCCGTTCGAGGTCGATGCGGATGGCGCTCATGGACTGGGCCATGTCCTCGTGCAGCTCGTAGGCGACGCGGCGGCGTTCCTGCTCCTGGTACTCCACGATCCGCGCGGACAGTTGCTGCAGCCGCTGTTTCGCGAGTTCGAGGTCGGCGTTCGACTGGCGCAGCTCCTGCGTGCGCAGCGCCACCTGCGCTTCCAGGGTTTCGGTCAGCGACTGGAGCTGCTCGGCCACCCGGGCCTTCTCCTCGTCGATGCGGCGCCGCCGCCGGATCTGCACATACAGCATGGCCAGGGCGGGCAGCAGCAGGAAGGTGACGCCGCCCACCCAGGTGGCCAGGCGCGTGAGCGTCGCGCGCTGCTGCTCCACCCGCTCGCGGAAGATCGCCTCCTGCCGGCGATCCATGGCATCGAGCACCGCGCGCAGTGCTTCCATCTCGCGTGCGGGGGCGCCGCCGGCCACGATCTGCCGCGCCGCCTGGAAGCCGGCGGAGCGGCGGGTTTCCACGATCCGCGCGGCGGTCGCCAGCCGCGCCGGCAGCAGCCGCTCGAACTCGGCCAGGTCCGCCTGCTGCCCGGGAGCGTCCTGCAGCAGTTCGTGCAGGCGGGCCGCCAGCGTCACGATCGCCGCCCTGCCCTCCAGGTAAGGCTGGAGCGCTTCCTGCGTGCCCTCGATGCTGAAGCCCCGGTGCCCGTTCTGGATGTCCACCAGGGCCGCGCGCGTGTCCGCCAGCACGCCCAGCACCTCCTGGCTGGCGAGCGTCCAGGCGGCAGCGCGGCGTTCCTGCCAGGCCAGCCACTGGGTCGCGGCCATGAGGGCGAGCGCCACGCAGGCGGCCAGGATGAAGCCGGCGAGGGTGGGGTCGAGGCGGAATCTGCGCAGGCGCGATGCGCCCATGGTGAGCTCCGGAAAATCAGCCAAGGCGCATTCTGCCCAAGACCCGGAGGCAGGCAGTGCACGGGCGGTGCGCTGCCGGTCAGGGCTCCAGCAGGACGACCGGGCCTTCCCCGGCCTGCAGCAGGTCCAGCGCCGCGGCCGCGGCCTTGCTCAGGTCGATGATGCGATGGCGCTTCCAGGGGCCGCGGTCGTTGATGCGGACCACCACTTCGCGGCCGTTGCGGGCGTTGCGCACGCGCAGCCGCGTGCCGAACGGGAGCGTCCGGTGCGCGGCGGTCAGTTCGTTCATGTCGAAGCGCTCGCCGCTGGCGGTGCGCCTGCCCTGGAACCCGGGCCCGTACCACGATGCCGTGCCGCGGCCGACCTCGGCGCCGGGCGATCGCGCCGGTGCAGGGTCCTCGGCGGACGGCCGGCGCCGCTCCGGCGCGCTGGAGCACCCCGCCAGGAGCGCGAGGGCGGCCATGCCCAGGCAGCCGGCCAGGTACCCGCGGCGACCCACAGGCCGCCCGATGCGGCCTTCACCCGTGGAACCAGCAGGCAGCGGAGTGTCCATGCGGCCCCATTGTAGGAAAGCACGGTCGAGCTGCCCGCGAGCGGCCCGGACGTCGAAAGTCGCCGGCGGAATCAGGCCTCCTGGAAAGCCTCTTCGCGCGTCCTCTTGATCGCCGGCAGGGCCACGATGACGAGCAGCACCAGCGTGGCAACCAGCAGCGACAGCGACAGCGGACGCGTCACCAGCGTGGAGAAGTCGCCGCGGGACAGCAGCAGGGCCCGCCGCAGGTTCTCCTCCATCATCGGCCCCAGCACGAATCCCAGCAGCAGCGGTGCCGGCTCCATGGCGCAGCGCGCGAAGACGTAACCCACGACGCCGAAGCCCGCGGTCATGAAGACGTCGAACACGTTGTTGTTGATCGAGTACACGCCGATGCAGCAGAACACCAGGATCGCCGGGTAGAGGAAGCGGTACTGGATCGTGAGCAGCCGCACCCACATGCCGATGAGCGGGAGGTTGAGCACCACCAGCAGCAGGTTGCCCACCCACATGCTGGCGATCATTCCCCAGAAGAGGTCGGGCTTGGCCGTCATGATCTGCGGCCCCGGCTGGATGCCGTGGATGATCATCGCGCCGATCATCAGCGCCATCACCGGGTTGGACGGGATGCCGAGCGTGAGCAGCGGGATGAAGGAGGTCTGCGCGCCGGCGTTGTTGGCCGATTCAGGTGCGGCCACGCCCTGGATCGCGCCCTTGCCGAAGTTCTTCGAGTTCTTCGAGACCTTCTTCTCCAGCGAATAGGCTGCAAACGAGGCCAGCATGGCGCCGCCGCCCGGCAGGAT
>DASWUI010000752.1:0-4777 GCA_036401715.1 Ramlibacter sp.
GATTCCCGCCTGCGCGGGAATGACGGTCAGACCCCCCAGACGATCTCTTTCCCGGCAGTGCTGCAGCGGCGCAGCATGTCCAGGAAGGGCACCGCCCGCTGCCGCAGCGAGATCGCATCGAACTTCGGCGGCACCTCGCCCCTGGCCTTGGCCTCGTCGATCATCGCCTTGTGCTCGGCTTCCTCCCGTGCGATCGCGGTTTCCAGGGCTTTCATGGCCCCCGGCATCTCCTCGGGCAGGATGATGCCCTTGGGGCCGGCGTCCTTGCCGATGATCTCCAGCACGCGGCGGCCGTTGGGCTCGAGCATGATCAGGTCGCCCGCCGCCTTGGATTTGAACTTGTAGAGCATGTCCCGCAGTATCAGCGATACATGTGGTCGCGGGTGAAGGGATAGGCGGACTGGGCCCCGCGCAGCGCACCGGTGTGCATGTCGCCGTCCGGCCGGGTCGCCAGGATCTGGTGCAGCGCGATCCAGCCGCGCTCGAAGCTCATCGCCGAGCCGGCCAGGTACAGCCGGTAGGCACGCAGCACCGTGCCGGCGCCGTCCTCGCCGTGCGTCTTCACCAGCACCGCCCGCGCCTCGTCCAGCCGTTCCTCCAGCGCATCGGACCAGGCCCACAGCGTGCGCGCGTAGTGCGGGCGCAGGTTCTCGGTGTCCACCATCTCGAGCCCGCCGACCGCCATGTCGCGCAGAACCAGGCTCGCGTGCAGCAGTTCGCCGCCCGGGAAGATGTACTTGCCGATGAAATCGCCCATGCCGGCGCCGAGCTGGCCCGGCTCGATGCTGCCGGCGGTGATGCCGTGGTTCATCACCAGGCCGCCGGGCACCAGCAGCCGGCGGATCTTGGCGAAGTAGGCCGGCATGTTCACCTGCCCCACGTGCTCGAACATGCCCACGGACGCGATCTTCTCGTAGGGCACGTCCTCCGGCAGCTCGCGGTAGTCCAGCAGGAGCATCTTCACCCGTCCCTGCAGGCCCTTGCGCGCGATCAGCGCGTTGACGTGCGCATGCTGGTTGCGCGACAGCGTGATCCCGGTGGCGTTCACGCCGTAGTTCTCGGCGGCCCACATCAGCAGGCCGCCCCAGCCGGCGCCGATGTCCAGGAAGCGCTCGCCCGGCTGGAGCATCAGCTTGCGGCAGATGTGGTCCAGCTTGGCTTCCTGCGCCTGCGCCAGCGACATGCCGGCCTCGCGGAAGTACGCGCACGAATACACCCGGCGCGGATCCAGCCACAGCGCGTAGAAATCGTCGGAGACGTCATAGTGGAAACGGATCTGTTCCGCGTCCTTCTGCGGCGTGTGCGAGGCGAGCGACCTCGCGCGCCGCATCATCTGGGTCCACCAGCTGGTGTCGCTGGCCACCGGGCTTCCCGGCAGGAGGCCGGCCGCGGCCGCCATCACGTCGCGCATGCGCCCTTCGATGCGCACCCGGCGTTCGACGTAGTCCTCGGCGATCTTGCCGATCTGGCCGGCGGCGAGGGTGGCCAGGCCCGACCAGTCCTGGAATTCCAGGCGCACCGGGGCGTCGGCCGGTCCCAGCCGGCGCATCCCCGGCAATCCCAGTGCGACCGGCACCGGGAGCCCGGAAAGTTGGGATTCGAGCTTCTGCAGCAGCGGTTCCATGGACAAATTCTTGGCGAGTGCCTGCCTCGGAGTCAACAGCCCGTCTGTAGGACGCAATCCCTTCCGTCGGAACGGGCCGAAACTTGCAGCCCAATTGATTCAAACCTAAACTATTTAAGCCGAACCAAAGGACCCGCATGGACATCGAAGCGCGCGCGCACAGCGAACACCCCGAGGCACTGC
This sequence comes from Ramlibacter sp., assembly GCA_036401715.1. GTDB lineage: Bacteria > Pseudomonadota > Gammaproteobacteria > Burkholderiales > Burkholderiaceae_C > Ramlibacter. Next base: position 1,808 of record DASWUI010000752.1, read on the forward strand.
GCCTGTGGCTGCGCCTGCTGACCTGCACGCAGCTCGTCGAGAAGCAGGTGCGCTCGCTGCTGAGGGAGCGTTTCGACACGACGCTGCCCCGCTTCGACCTGATGGCGCAGCTGGAACGCGCGCCCGAGGGCCTGAAGATGAACGAGCTGTCGCGGCGGATGATGGTCACCGGCGGCAACGTCACCGGCATCACCGACCAGCTGGTGGGCGAAGGCCTGGTCGAACGCATCGACGTGGAAGGCGACCGCCGCGCCTACCGCGTGCGCCTCACGCCCCGGGGACGCAAGCAGTTCCACGAGATGGCGCGCCAGCACGAGGAATGGATCGTCGAGGCCTTCTCGGGCCTGGCGGACAAGGAGATCGCCACCCTGCACAAGCTGCTGGGGAAGGTGAAGGAACGCGCTTCGAGCCCCCGCCAGGAGACCGCCGCATGAAAGCCCCGATCGCCTCCGCCCAGGTCGACCGCTTCGTGCACGAGCGCCTGCCCCCGCGCGAGCAGTGGCCCGCGCTGCGCTACGAGCTGCCCGAGCTGCAACTGCCGCCGCAGGTGAACCTGGTGGCCGAGCTGCTCGATCGCGCGGGCGAGAAGGGCTGGGCCTCGCGGCCCATGCTGCGCTCGCCGCGCCGCACGCTCAGCTACCGGGAGGCGCGCGACGAAGTCGACCGCATCTGCCGCGTGCTGGTGGAGGACCTCGGGATGCTCCCCGGCCCCCGCGTGCTGCTGCGCGGCGGCAACTCGATTCCCAGGGCGCTGGCGTGGCTGGCCGTGGTGAAGGCCGGCGGCATCGCGGTCGCCACCATGCCGCTGCTGCGCGCGCGCGAGCTCGGCGACATCATCGACAAGGCGCAGCCGGCGCTGGCGCTGTGCGACGCGAAGCTGCTGGAGGAACTCGAACTCGCCCGCCGGGAGCGGCCCGCGCTGGCCACGGTGGTGCGCTTCAACACGGGCGAGGAGGACGCGCTGGAGGCCCGCGCGGCCACCAAGGCGCCTGGCTTCCGTGCCTGCCCCACCGCGGCCGACGACGTCGCCCTGCTCGCCTTCACGTCCGGGACCACCGGCAAGCCCAAGGCCGCCGTGCACACCCACCGCGACGTGCTCGCCGCCTGCGAGGCCTGGCCGCGCCACGTGCTGCGCGCCACGCCCGACGACATCGTGATCGGCAGCCCGCCGCTGGCCTTCACCTTCGGCCTGGGTGGCCTGCTGATGTTCCCCATGTGGGCCGGCTGCTCGGTGTACTTCCCCGACGGCCCCTACACGCCCGAGGGCATGGTGCGCACCATCAGGGAAGTCGGCGCCACCATCTGCTACACCGCGCCCACCTTCTACCGGCAGGCAGCGCCGTTCGCGCGCGAGCTCGGCGTCGGCAAGCTGCGCGTCAGCGTCAGCGCCGGCGAGGGCCTGCCCGACGCGACGCGCCAGCTCTGGAAGGACGCGACCGGCATCGAGATGCTGGACGGCATAGGCGCCACGGAGATGTTCCACATCTTCATCTCCTCGGCGGGCGCGGACGTGCGGCGCGGCGCGGTCGGCAAGGTGGTGCCCGGCTACACCGCCCGGGTGGTGGACGACGAGGGCCGGGAGGTACCCCGCGGCACCATCGGCAAGCTGGCGGTGATCGGCCCCACCGGCTGCAAGTACCTGGACGACGCCCGCCAGGCCAACTACGTGAAGGACGGCTGGAACTTCCCCGGCGACGCCTTCCTGCAGGACGCCGACGGCTACTTCTTCTACCAGGCGCGCGCCGACGACATGATCATCACCTCCGGCTACAACGTCGGCGGCCCGGAGGTCGAGGACGCCCTGCTGAAGCACCCGGCGGTGGCCGAATGCGGCGTGATCGGCAAGCCGGACGAGGAGCGCGGGATGATCGTCAAGGCCTTCTGCGTCCTCAAGCCGGGACACCCGGGCGATGCGGCCATGGTGCGCGCGCTGCAGGAGCACGTGAAGGCCACGATCGCCCCCTTCAAGTACCCGCGCGAGATCGAGTTCGTCGCCAGCCTGCCGCGCACCGAGACCGGCAAGCTGCAGCGCTTCAAGCTGCGGCAGCAGTAGGCGCCGGCGCCGGGCCTATTGCAGCTTGCGGTCCTCCTCGGTCGCCTCCCGGATCGCCTGCGGCTCCAGGTCCTCGGCCGCCCGGTTCAGGCGCACGAACACGCCCCAGCAGGCGAGCAGGATCGCCGCCGACGTGACGAGCGCCGCCGCGTGCAGCATGTGCGTCGGGTCCTCGCGCAGGGCCTTGAGCGTGGCGACCAGCCCCTCGATCACCAGCGCGACCACCAGCACGACCAGGAAACGGGAGAGGAAGCGGCGCACGCGCGTGGGCGCGCTCACCTGCGCGTTGCGCACCACCTCCTCCTCCACGATGGTCTGCGCGATCTGCAGGGCGACGACGCCCGCGGTCAGCACGCCGACGGCATTGATGATGGCCTGCGCCGCATCGAGGTCCAGCCCCGCGAAGGCCGCGCCCCAGGCCGCCCGCGTGGCGATCACCGCCAGCACGACGGCCGCGATGGCGAACAGCGCCGCCATGAGCCCGTACAGGAGCGAGAAGCCGGCGAGGACGGATTTCATGCGCGTTTCAGCCGCCGAGTTCCTTCACGCGGTCGGAATTGCTGGTGCTGCGGGTGCCCTTGAGATGCATCTCGACATCCGCGACCCTGTCGCCGACCGCCTGCACCGCCTCGCGCAACTGCTCCGGCGTGGCATCGAGCTGCCTGGCCCAGTGCGCGGCGGCTTGTTCGTCGTTCAGGTCGATGCGGTCGGGTTGCACGCCGGGCGGGCTGGCCATGTCTGTTCTCCTGGTTGTGGCACCCAGCAAGCTACCCCAGCCGCGGCGCCCCCCGTGTAGGCCGCCGCCGCACGCGCGCTCCTTGCGGCCGGGCTGCGCCCGTATCATCGCGCCATGCCCGCATATGCATTCGAGGCGCTGGACGCCGAGGGCGCCACCCAGAAGGGCGTGGTCGAGGCCG
>DASWUI010000753.1:0-10711 GCA_036401715.1 Ramlibacter sp.
GGATCCAAGGCGCCGATGAAGAAAGCGGCCCCGCAGGGCCGCCTTCAAACGCTTTGGGTCCCCGCCTGCGCGGGGATGACGCATGTGCGTCACCTGCTGCGGGGATGACGCATGTGCGTCACCTGCTGCGGGGATGACGCATGCGCGTCACCTGCTCCGGGGATGACGCATGCGCGTCACCTGCTCCGGGATGACGGTCAATTGCGCGTCTGGTCCACCAGCTTGTTCTTCTTGATCCAGGGCATCATCGCGCGCAGCTGCTCGCCCACCACCTCGATCGAGTGTTCGGCGTTCAGGCGGCGGCGAGACTGCAGGGTCGGGGCGCCGGCGCGGTTTTCCAGGATGAAGCTCTTGGCGTATTCGCCGGTCTGGATGTCCTTCAGCACCTTCTTCATCACCTGCTTGGTCTCCTCGGTGATGATGCGCGGGCCGGTCACGTACTCGCCGTACTCCGCGTTGTTGGAGATCGAGTAGTTCATGTTGGCGATGCCGCCTTCGTAGATCAGGTCCACGATCAGCTTGAGCTCGTGCAGGCACTCGAAGTAGGCCATCTCGGGCGCGTAGCCGGCTTCCACCAGCGTCTCGTAGCCGGCCTTGATCAGTTCCACGGTGCCGCCGCACAGCACGGCCTGCTCGCCGAACAGGTCGGTCTCGGTCTCCTCGCGGAAGTTGGTCTCGATGATGCCGGCCTTGCCGCCGCCGTTGGCCATGGCGTACGACAGGGCCAGGTCGCGGGCGCGGCCGGACTTGTCGGCATGCACGGCCACCAGGTGGGGCACGCCGCCGCCCTGCGTGTAGGTGCTGCGCACGGTGTGGCCCGGGGCCTTGGGTGCGACCATCCACACGTCCAGGTCGCCGCGGGGCACGACCTGGCCGTAGTGCACGTTGAAGCCGTGCGCGAAGGCAAGCGAGGCGCCCTGCTTGATGTTCGGCTCCACGTCGTTCTTGTAGACGGTGGCGATCTGCTCGTCGGGCAGCAGGATCATCACGACGTCGGCCATCTTCACGGCCTCGCCGACGGCGGCGACCTTCAGGCCGGCCTTCTCGACCTTCGGCCAGGAAGCGCCGCCCGGGCGCAGGCCGACGACGACCTTGACGCCGCTGTCGTTCAGGTTCTGCGCGTGCGCATGGCCCTGGGAGCCGTAGCCGATGATCGCGACCGTCTTGCCCTTGATCAGGCTCAGGTCACAGTCCTTGTCGTAATAAACCTTCATGGTCTCTCCTGGGGTAATTCCGTGGTTCGGGGTGTTTGTGGGGGGTGCTCAGACGCGCAGGATGCGCTCGCCGCGGCCGATGCCGCTGGCGCCGGTGCGGACCGTCTCGAGGATCGCGCTGCGGTCGATGGCCTGCAGGAACGCGTCGTTCTTCGACTGGTCGCCCGTGAGTTCGATGGTGTAGCTCTTGTCCGTGACGTCGATGACGCGCCCGCGGAAGATGTCCGCCATGCGCTTCATCTCCTCGCGCTCCTTGCCCACCGCGCGCACCTTCACCATCATGAGCTCGCGCTCGGTGTAGCTGCCCTCGGTGAGGTCCACCACCTTCACCACCTCGATCAGGCGGTTCAGGTGCTTGGTGATCTGCTCGATCACGTCGTCGGAGCCCGTGGTCTGGATCGTCATGCGCGACAGCGACGGATCCTCCGTCGGCGCAACGGTGAGCGACTCGATGTTGTAGCCGCGGGCCGAGAACAGGGCCACGACACGCGAGAGTGCGCCGGGTTCGTTTTCCAGCAGCACGGCGATGATGTGCTTCATTGTCTGATTCCTCTTTTCGGTGCCCTCCCCCGTCGCCGGTAAGCGGCGGGCTCGGCAGCCAATAGATTCGTCGAATTCGTCATCCCCGCGCAGGCGGGGACCCAAGGCTTCCAAGGCGCGCTGCGCGCGCGACCTCCACGCTTTGGGTTCCCGCCTTCGCGGGAATGACGGGTGGGGGTTACAGGTCCTCGCTTCCCAGCAGCATCTGCGTGATGCCCTGGCCGGCCTTCACCATCGGCCAGACGTTTTCCGTCGGGTCGGTGCGGAAGTCCATGAACACGGTGCGGTCCTTCAGCTTGCGGGCCTCCCGCAGCGCCGGCTCCACGTCCGCCGGGCGCTCGATCAGCATGCCGACGTGGCCGTAGGCCTCGGCCAGCTTCACGAAGTTGGGCAGCGCGTCCATGTAGCTGTGGCTGTAGCGGCCCTCGTAGTCGAGTTCCTGCCACTGGCGCACCATGCCCAGGTAGCGGTTGTTCAGCGAGATGATCTTGATCGGCGTGTTGTACTGCAGGCAGGTCGAGAGCTCCTGGATGCACATCTGCACCGAGCCCTCGCCCGTGACGCAGTACACCTCGGAATCCGGCTTGGCCAGCTTGATGCCCATCGCGTACGGGATGCCCACGCCCATGGTGCCCAGCCCGCCCGAGTTGATCCAGCGGCGCGGCTTCTGGAACCTGTAGAACTGCGCGGCCCACATCTGGTGCTGGCCGACGTCGGAGGTGACGTAGGTGTCGACGTCCTTGGTCATGTTCCACAGCGTCTCGATCACGTGCTGCGGCTTGATGACCTCGCGGTTGTTGCGGTCGTAGCGCAGGCAGTCCTTCTTGCGCCAGCCCTCGATGGTTTCCCACCAGCCGCCCAGCGCGGAGGCATCGGGCTTGGTGCCCGTCTCGCGGATCTGCGCGACCAGCTCGGACAGCACTTCCTTGACGTCGCCGACGATCGGGATGTCGACCTTCACGCGCTTGGAGATGCTCGAGGGATCCACGTCGATGTGGATGATCTTGCGCTCGCTCTGCGCGAAGTGCTTGGGGTTGCCGATCACGCGGTCGTCGAAGCGCGCCCCCACCGCCAGCAGCACGTCGCAGTTCTGCATCGCGTTGTTGGCTTCGTAGGTGCCGTGCATGCCCAGCATGCCGAGGAACTTCGGGTCGGTGCCGGAGATCGCGCCCAGCCCCATCAGCGTGTTGGTGCAGGGGAAGCCGAGCAGGTTGGCCAGCGTGCGCAGTTCCTCGGTCGCGTTGCCCAGGATCACGCCGCCGCCGGAGTAGATGTAGGGCCGCTTGGCCGCCATCAGCAGCTGCAGCGCCTTGCGGATCTGGCCGCTGTGGCCCTTGCGCACCGGGTTGTACGAGCGCATCTCCACCTTGTCCGGGTAGCCGGCCCAGGGGGTCTTGTTGAAGGAGACGTCCTTGGGGATGTCCACCACCACCGGGCCGGGGCGGCCGCTGCGGGCGATGTGGAAGGCCTTCTTCATCACCATCGCGAGGTCGCGCACGTCCTTGACCAGGAAGTTGTGCTTGACGATCGGGCGCGTGATGCCCACGGTGTCGCACTCCTGGAAGGCGTCGAGGCCGATCGCGGCCGTCGGCACCTGGCCGGTGACGATCACCATCGGGATCGAATCCATGTACGCGGTGGCGATGCCGGTGACCGCGTTGGTGACGCCGGGTCCCGAGGTCACCAGGGCCACGCCGACGTCGCCGGTGGCGCGCGCGTAGCCGTCGGCCGCGTGCACCGCCGCCTGTTCGTGGCGCACCAGCACGTGCTGGATGGTGTCCTGCTTGTAGAACGCGTCGTAGATGTGCAGCACCGCGCCGCCGGGGTAGCCCCAGACGTACTTCACGCCTTCGGCCTGCAGGGCCTTGACGAGGATTTCGGCGCCGCGGAATTCGGAGGTCTGGCCGGCCTGGGCGGCGGCCGCGGAGCTGAGCTCCGTGCGGGAGATTTCCATGATCAACCTTTCGGGTTTCGAACTACGAACCTTGGGGTGCCCCTTCGCCCGCCCTCGTGAGGCTGCGTCGGGACTTAGAGCACCGGGCCATGGGCGGGCGCGTCGCACCGCCGGATCCGGACTCGTTTGCCGTTTGACTTGCAGCGCGCATTATCGCACTGCAACACGACAGTTCCAAAGCCCGACGGCGGCGGTGCCATAATTTCGCGCTGCCCAGTCGCCCGGCCGCTCCCGCGCGCCGCCCAGAACAAGGCTCACCAGCCACCCGGACTCTTGGCCACCGAACGCGAACTCTCCGACTTCCTGCTCAGCGTCGAGAAGCGCGCCTTCAAGCGCACCGTCTACCACGTGCGCGACGAGGAATCGGCCCTGGACATCGTCCAGGACAGCATGATGAAGCTGGCGGAGCACTACGGCGGCAAGCCCGCCAACGAGCTCCCGATGCTGTTCCAGCGCATCCTGTCGAACTGCACGCTGGACTGGTTCCGCCGGCAAAAGACGCGAAATGCGCTCTTTTCCAACCTGAGCGACTTCGAATCGGCCTCCGACGAGGGCGATTTCGACCTGCTGGAAACTTATTCCTCCGCCGACCAGTCCCAGCAGGTCGAAAGCGCCGAGGACGCCACCCGGCGGGCCCAGGTCCTGAGGGAGATCGAAACCGAGATCATGGAACTGCCGGCCCGTCAACGCGAAGCGTTTCTGATGCGTTACTGGGAGGACATGGACGTGGCCGAAACGGCGGCGGCCATGGGCTGCTCGGAAGGCAGTGTCAAGACGCACTGCTCGCGAGCGGTCGCCGCCCTCAGCAAGGCACTGAAGGCAAAGGGAATACAACTATGACGACAAGGGATCCACAGCGCACGCAGCGGCTGGCCGACCAGTTCGGCCGCCGCGTGGCCCTGCGCCTGGACGCCGCCGCGGCCGAGATGCCGTACGAAATCGGCGAACGCCTGCGCGCCGCGCGCGTGCGCGCCCTGCAGCTGCGCCAGCAACCTGAAGTTGCACCCGTCGCCGTTGGCCGTGGCGGCGCCGCCACACTGGGTCTGGGCGAACGCGGCTGGTTCTACCGCATTGCCTCGGTCCTGCCGCTCGTCCTGCTGGCCGCCGGCCTGGTGCTGCTGCACTCGGTCCAGAGCGAGCGCCGCGCCAGCGAACTGGCCGAAGTCGATGCCGCCCTGCTCACCGACGACCTGCCGCCCGCCGCCTATGCCGACCCGGGCTTCGTGCAGTTCCTCAAGAACGGCGGCGCCGACTGAGCGGGCCCCCAGGATGACGCTTCGCAGCCAGGTCTTCACGGCCGCCCTGAGCCTGGCGGCTTTCGCCGCGGGCGCCGCCTGGGCCGCTGAGCCCACGCCTTCCCTGCCGCAGCCCGCCGGCACCGCCGTCGCGCAGGCCAACAAGCCTTCCGTTTCCACCCAGGCCCCCATCCGGCCGGCGCAGGTGCGCACGGCCCCGGCCACGCGCCCCGAGAGCAAGCCCACCTGGGCCGAGCGCACGCCGGCGCAACAGCAGGCGCTGGCGCCGCTGACGGGCACCTGGCGCGTGCTGGGCGCAGCGCACAAGCGCAAATGGCTGGCGCTGTCGCAGAACTTCGCCACCCTGCCGCCGGCGGAGCAGGCGCGGCTGCACAGCCGGATGACCGAGTGGGCCGCGCTCTCGCCGCAGCAGCGCACGCGTGCCCGCCTGAACTTCGCCGAGGCGCAGAAGGTCGCGCCCACGGACAAGCGCGCCAAGTGGGAGGCCTACCAGGCCCTGTCGCCGGAGGAAAAGCGCAAGCTCGCCGCCGGCGCGGCCGCTTCCAAGCCGGCCCCGCCGCCGACCGCCCTCGCCGAAAAACCCGTGCCGCAGCAGAAGCTGGCCAAGATCCCGAAGAAGAAGGCGCCCAGCGCCCGGATCGCCGTGGTGCCGGGCCAGGTGGACAACAACACGCTGCTGCCGCAGCCCCTGGCGCCCCTCCAGCCTTGAGCCTCCCCGTTGCCGATCCGCTGGCCGCGCCCAGCCTGCGGCGCCGCATGGCCGCCTGGTTCTACGAAGGCGTGCTCGTGTTCGCCATCGGCCTGATCGCCACCCTGCTGTTCTCGGTGGCCGTGCAGATGCGCAGCGGCATCGATACGCGCAGGTGGCTGCTGCAGGGCTTCCTGCTGGTCGTGCTCGGGATCTACTTCTCCTACCTCTGGACGCGCGGCCAGACGCTGCCGATGAAGACCTGGCGCATCCGGGTGGTGGACCGGCGGGGGCAGCGCCTCACGCAGGGCCGCGCCCTGCTGCGCTACCTGTTCTGCTCGGTGTGGTTCGCGGCTCCGCTGGCCGCCTACGGCTCGGGCCGCTTCACGCTGCCGCAGCTCGGCGTGATCGCCGCGGGATGGATCGCGGTCTGGGCGCTGCTGAGCCGCTTCCATCCGCAGCGCCAGTTCTGGCATGACGTGTTCGCCGGCACGCGGCTGGTCGACGCACCCGAGCGCTAGGCGACAATCGCGCGCATGTCGAGTCCCGACGAAGTCCTGGCCGACGTCGCCAACCCGCAGAAGGCACGCACCGGCTTCAGCCGCATGTGGCACGCCACCGGCTATTCGCTCGCGGGCCTGCGCGCCGGCTGGAGCGAAGCGGCCTTCCGGCTGGAGGCCTGCCTCGCCTTCGTGATGGTTCCGCTGGCCTTCTGGGTGGGCCGCACCTGGGTCGAAGTGGCGCTGCTCGCCGGTTCGGTGCTGCTGGTGATGATGGTCGAACTGCTCAACACGGCCGTCGAGGCGGCGATCGACCGCATCGGCCTGGAGCGGCATCCCCTGTCCAAGCGCGCCAAGGACATGGGCAGCGCCGCGGTCTTCCTTTCCCTGCTGGTAGCGGGCGGCATCTGGGCCGCCGGCCTCTGGCACCTCTTCTCCGCATGACTCCTCATTTCTCGCTCTGCGTCTACTGCGGCTCGCGTCCCGGCGCCGACCCGCGCTTCGCCGAAGTGGCGGCCCAGGTGGGCCGCTGGATCGGCAGCCACGGCGGCCAGCTGGTCTACGGCGGCGGCAACAACGGCCTCATGGGCGTGGTCGCGGATGCCGCGCTGCAATCGGGCGCGCGCGTGGTCGGCGTCATCCCGCACTCCATGGTGGAGCGCGAGTGGGCCAAGCGCGACTGCACGGAGCTGCACGTGGTGGAGAACATGCACCAGCGCAAGATGATGATGGCCGAGCGCGCCGACGCCTTCCTGGCGCTGCCGGGCGGCATCGGCACCTTCGAGGAGTTGTTCGAGGTCTGGAGCTGGCGCATGCTGGACTTCCACCGCAAGCCCGTGGGGCTGCTGGACCAGGACGGCTACTACCAGCCGCTGCTCCGTTTTCTGCAGCAGAGCGTCGGCCACGGCTTCATGAACGAGGGGCAGATGTCGCTGCTGACGGTGGGCGGCGATGCGGCGACGCTGCTGCCGCGGCTGGTGCAGGCGGCGGGCTTCGATGCGAAGCCGGTGGACGTGAGCCAGATCTAGCTCCCGCCATCCCCGCGCAGGCGGGGATCCAAGGCGTCCGCATGGAAGAGCCCGCCGCGGAGTCCTGGGCGCCTTGGGTTCCCGCCTCCGCGGGAATGACGGTGGCTAGACCGCCGATTCGTCGATCTCGCCGGTGCGGATGCGGACCACGCGTTCGACCGTCGTCACGAAGATCTTGCCGTCGCCGATCTTGCCGGTGCGGGCGGCCTTGATGATGGCGTCGACGCAGCGGTCCACGTCGTCGTCCTTCACCACCACTTCCACCTTCACCTTGGGCAGGAAGTCCACCACGTACTCGGCGCCCCGATAGAGCTCGGTGTGGCCTTTCTGGCGGCCGAAGCCCTTGACCTCGGTGACGGTCAGCCCCGTCACGCCGACTTCCGCCAGCGCCTCGCGCACCTCCTCCAGCTTGAAGGGCTTCACGATGGCGGTGATCTGTTTCATGGACTCTCCAGGGATGTCTTGGTCGGTTGGCGTCTAGGCGCGGAATTTTCCGGTAATAGGATAGCGCCAATCCTTGCCGAACCCCCGGTGCGTGACGCGGATGCCGACCGGCGCCTGGCGCCGCTTGTATTCGTTGATCCGCACCAGGCGCGCGACGCGCTCCACCACCGGCCGCTCGAAGCCGGCGGCCACGATGTCCTCGATGCCCTGGTCGTTCTCCATGTAGCGCGCCAGGATGCCGTCCAGGATGTCGTAGGGCGGCAGGCTGTCCTGGTCCACCTGGTCCGGCCGCAGTTCGGCGCTGGGCGGACGGGTGATGATGCGTTCCGGGATGGGATTGGCGCCGGTGCGGTACGGATCGTTGGCGTTGCGCCAGCGCGCCAGCCGGAACACGATGGTCTTGAGCACGTCCTTGATCACCGCGAAGCCGCCGGCCATGTCGCCGTACAGCGTGCAGTAGCCGGTGGCCATCTCGCTCTTGTTGCCGGTGGTCAGCACGATGCTGCCGAACTTGTTGGACAGCGCCATCAGCAGCACGCCGCGGATGCGCGCCTGGATGTTCTCTTCGGTCGTGTCCTCCGGCAGGCCGGCGAACTCGCCCGCCAGCGCCTGCTTGAAGGACTCGAACATGGGCTTGATCGAGATCTCGTCGTAGCGCACGCCCAGGCGGCGCGCCATCTCGGCGGCGTCGATCCAGGAGATGCTCGCCGTGTAGGGCGAGGGCATCATGATCGCGCGCACCTTGTCGGCCCCGAGCGCGTCCACCGCGATGGCGAGCACCAGCGCCGAGTCGATGCCGCCGGACAACCCCAGCAGCACGCCGGGGAAGCCGTTCTTGCCCACGTAGTCGCGCACGCCCGTGACCAGGGCGTGCCAGAGCTCGGCATCGCCGTCCGGCTGCGATGCCATGGGGCCGGACAGCGTCACCCCATCCGGGTGCAGTTCCGCCTCCACGTAGAACAGGTTCTCCTCGAAGGCCGGCGCCAGCGCGGCCAGCCGCCCGTCCGCGTTCACCGCGAAGGAGGCGCCGTCGAACACGACCTCGTCCTGCCCGCCCACCAGGTGGGCATAGACCAGCGGCAGGCCGACGTCCTGCGCGCGGTCGGCCATGCGCGCCACCCGCTCGCCGCTCTTGCCGGCGTGGAAGGGCGAGGCGTTGGGCACCACCAGCAGCTGCGCGCCCGAGGCGCGCGCAAGCTGCGCCGGCTCGACGAACCAGGCGTCCTCGCAGATCAGCAGGCCGACGTTGACGTCCTCGACCTGGAACACGCAGGTGCCCTGCCCCGGCGTGAAGTAGCGGCGCTCGTCGAAGACCTGGTAATTGGGCAGTTCGCGCTTGGCGTAGGTCTCCAGCACCCGGCCCTCGCAGACCACGCTGGCGGCGTTGTAGCGCTGCTGCACCTGCACCGACTTGCCGCGGATCGCGCTGCCGTGCGGATGGCCCACCACCACGTGCAGCCCGGGCAACCCCGCGAGCTCGCGGGCCACCGTTTTCACGGCATCATCGCAGGCGGCGATGAACGCCGGCCGCAGCAGCAGGTCCTCCGCGGGATAGCCGCAGATGGAGAGTTCGGGGGTGAGCACCAGGCGCGCCCCGCGTTCGTAGGCCGTGCGCGCGGCGGCGATGATTTTTTGCGCGTTGCCCGCCATGTCGCCGACGGTGACGTTCAGCTGGGCCGTACAGATTGTGAGTGCCATTTAGACGTGCCAGACCTCTCGAACGATTATGTCACCCGGGTGCTGCAGGCACCGTCGGACATCGACGCGGCGGCTTGGAACGGCCTGCTCGCGCTCTCCGGCGGCTCGCCCTTCATGCGGCACGAATACCTCGCGGCGCTGCACGACAGCGGCAGCGCCGTGCGCGAGACGGGGTGGACGCCGCAGTTCCTGACCCTCTGGCGCGATGGCGAGCTTCAGGCGGCCTGCCCGCTGTACCTGAAGAGCCATTCCTACGGCGAGTACGTGTTCGACTGGGCCTGGGCCAACGCCTACGAGCAGCATGGCCTGCGCTACTACCCCAAGGCGCTCACGGCGGTGCCGTTCACCCCGGTCCCCGGGCCGCGCCTGCTGGCGCGCGACGCGGCCGCGCGCGCGGCGCTGGTGCGCTCGGTCATCGCCTGGTGCCGGCAGAAGAAGGTTTCTTCCTACCACCTGCTGTTCGCGAGCGAAGCCGATGTGGCCGCCTGCCGCGACGCCGGCCTGATGCTGCGGCATACGGTGCAGTTCCACTGGACGAATGTGGCCCCCACGCGTGGCGCTGACGCCTCCACGCCGCCCCCCGAGGGGGCTGGTTTCCCCTCGGGGGGGCCCGGCGGGGAAACCGCCGGCTATCCGGACTTCGACGCCTTCCTCGCCTCGCTCACGCAGGAGAAGCGCAAGAAGATCCGGCAGGAGCGGCGCAAGGTGGCCGACGCCGGCGTCACGTTCCGCTGGAGCACGGGGACCGGGATCGCCGCGGCGGATTGGGACTTCTTCTACCGCTGCTACGAGCGCACGTATCTGGAGCACGGCAACGCCCCCTACCTCACGCGCGATTTCTTCCGCCGCATGGCGCGCACCATGCCGCGGAACTGGCTGCTGTTCGTGGCGCAGCGCAAGGGCCGCGCGATCGCCAGCAGCCTGATCGGCGTGGACGCGCAGGTGGCGTACGGCCGCTACTGGGGCGCGCTGGAACGCGTGGACTGCCTGCACTTCGAGGCCTGCTACTACCAGCCGCTGCAGTGGTGCATCGCCAACGGATTCCGCAGCTTCGAGGGGGGCGCGCAGGGAGAGCACAAGATGGCCCGCGCACTGATGCCGGTGAAGACCACCAGCGCCCACTGGCTGGCGCATCCGGCGTTCGCGGACGCGGTGGAGAAGTTCCTGGAGCGGGAGGGACGCGGGATCGCGGACTACGTGGAGCACCTGGAGGAGCGGTCGCCGTTCAGGCACGGCGAGCGCTGAGACCGGCGCCCCACCCCTGCCCCATCCATGTCATCCGCCCCCACCCATGTCATCGGCCCCACCCATGTCATCCCGGGCTCGACCCGGGATCCATGCCGGCCTGGTGCCGCGCAACCATGGATTGCGGGTCGAGCCCGCAATGAC
>DASWUI010000754.1:0-3163 GCA_036401715.1 Ramlibacter sp.
TGCGGGCTGACCACGACCTGCCAGAGTCGCCCGGTTCGCGTAGGTCGTGGTGAGCCCGAAGGGCGAACCGCGACGCCTCAAAGCTGCTTGTAGACGCTCTCCGCCAGCACCAGCAGCCCCTGCCGCGGCAGCTTGCCCGACAGCGCGTAGCCGAAGCCCTGGTCGACCCAGTAGAAGCTCGCCACGCCGGCCTCGTCGGCGAAGCGGAAGGCGGTCTCGCCCATGCCCTTGGCGGCGGCGCCCTCGATCGCGCCGACGTAGAGCGTGACCCGCTCGCCCGCGGCGTTCTGGTACATGAACTGCGCGCGCGCGCCGCCGTCGCCCGGCAGCAGGCGCCCGCCCACCAGCTCGTAGCCCGCGGGGCTGAGCACGGGCACCTTCAGCTGGCGGTTCAGGCGCTTGGACAGCCACTGCACCAGGTGCTGCTGCTGCGAGGCCTCCACTTCCACCGGGTGCCGCACTTCGGGCATGTAGACGACGTGCGCGGCGACCGCCTGGCGCGCGAAGGTCCGCACGCCGCCGGTGCTGCCGTTGGCCAGCTGGTTTTGCCACTGCGCGTGGCCGCCCCAGCCGAGGCCGAAGGCCAGCAGGACCGCGGCTGCCATGCCGCCCCAGCGCTGCCACTGCGCGAAGCGGCTGCTGCGCCGGTGCAGCTGCATCGCTGCCTGGTGCAGGTGCGCCGGTACCGGCTCGAGCAGCATCTCGGGGTGCAGCGTGCGCAGGGCGTGGCGCTGCATCTTCCACTCGCGCACCCGCTGCGCGGCCTCCGGGTCGGTGGCGAGCCGCGCCTCGACGGCGACGCGCTGGGCCGGCTCGAGCCTGCCGTCCACGTATGCGTGCAGTTCGGCCTCGCCGTCCGGCAGCAGGTCGTTGTCGTCCTTCATGTTCCGTTCCATCACTTGAGCCTCCGCAGCGCCGGTGCGCCCGGCGCCGCGGCGGATGCGCGCCCATCCATCAGGTCCCGCAGGCGCGCGCGGGCCCGCGAAAGCCTGGACATCACGGTGCCGATCGGCACGCCCGTGATGCGTGCCGCTTCCTCGTACCCCAGGTCCTGGAGCGTCACGAGGAGGAGCACCTCCCTTTGTTCCGGCGGCAGCCGCAGCAGGCAGCGCTGCAGGTCCATCGCCTGGTCCGGCACGCCGGCCGGTGATTGCAGCTCGTGCGCGACCTCGTCCACGTCCACCTGCTGGCTCGCCTGCTGCCGCACCGCCCGCCGCGCCGAGTCGACGAACAGGTTGTGCATCAGCGTGAACAGCCAGGCCCGCAGGTCGCTGCCCGCCGACCAGAGCTGCCATCGTTCGCAGGCGCGCTCCAGGGTGTCCTGCACCAGGTCGTCCGCCGCCCACGCGTCGCCGGTGAGCGAGCGGGCATAGCGGCGCAGGTCGGGGATGTGCCCGACCAGGCTGTTCGGACCGGAAGGACTCGTCATGCGTGGAGACTATCCGAGGAGGGCGGGGCGTGTCACGGGTGCTTCCGGCCAGGCGGCGACGAACGTCGCGTCGATGCGCATCATCTGCAGTTCGCCGCGGTCCACGGTCAGCGCGCGGCGCAGGAAGCGGGCGGGGCTCTCCTGGCGGCCCATGCCGTCAGGGGCGCGCGAGGCGCCACACGTTGTTGACGCCGTCGCCGGTGCGGTCGCCCGGCCTGGCGTCCTTCGCCCAGTAATAGACCGGCTTGCCCTTGTAGGCCCACTGCCGGCTGCCGTCGTCGCGCACCACGATGGTCCAGTCGCCGCCGGCCGTGTCGCCGGCCTTCGCCAGCAGGGGCGGCCAGTTGGCGGCGCAGGGGCCGTTGCACACCGACTTGCCCGAGGCCGCGACGTCGCGGTCGAAGGTGTAGAGCGTCATGCGGTTGGGGCCCACGAACACGCCGTCGGCCACGGTGGCCGGTCCGGGCGCCATGGAGGCGCAGGCGGCAAGCAGGGCGGTGCAGGCAAGGGTGGCAAGGCGGCGCATCGGGATTCTCCTGTTGGAATGCTTCTGATGCATGAACGCCCCCCGGCAGGGGTTTATTCCGGCCGAGCCGCCCGTCGGGGATCAGCGGTGCCGCTGCTTCATCGCGCGCTCCACCTCGCGCTTGCCTTCGCGGTCCTTGATGACGTCCCGCTTGTCGTGGGTGGCCTTGCCCTTGGCCAGCGCGATCTCGCACTTGACCTTGCCGGCCTTCCAGTACATCTGGATGGGGACGAGGGTATGGCCCTTCTGTTCCACCTTCCCGATGAGGCGGCGGATCTCGTCCTTGTGCATCAGCAGCTTCTTGGTGCGCTGCTGTTCCGGGTTGACGTGCGTCGACGCGGTCTTCAGTGGCGTGATCTGGCACCCGATCAGGAACAGCTCGCCGTCGCGGATGACCACGTAGCCGTCGGTGAGCTGGGCCTTCCCCTCGCGGGCGGCCTTGACTTCCCAGCCTTGCAGGACCACGCCCGCCTCGTACCGCTCCTCGAAGAAGTAGTTGAAGGCGGCCTTCTTGTTGTCGGCGATGCGGGAGGGTGTTTCTTTCTTGGTAGCCATGTTTTCCGGAGATCGCTGACAGGTGGGGCCTGCAGCTGCTCTCTACAATCCCGCGGGGCCCGCAATTCTCCATGAAAACCGTCCACAAGTCCGTTCTCATCTGGTACAGCGCCGAAGAGATGTTCGCCCTGGTCACCGACGTGGCGAAGTATTCCGAATTCCTGCCCTGGTGCGACCGCTCCGGCGTGATCGCCCTGGAGCCCGACGGCATGAAGGCGGAGGTCGGCATCAATTTCTCCGGCATCCACCAGACCTTCACCACCCGCAACACGCACGTGCCGGGGCGCGAGGTGCGCATGAAGCTGGTGGACGGGCCGTTCTCCAGCCTGGATGGCTGCTGGAAGTTCCACCCGCTCGGGCAGGCCGGCCAGCGCGCCTGCAAGGTCACCCTGGAACTGCAGTACGCCTTCAAGAGCGCGGCGCTGGCCACGCTGGTCGGCCCGGTGTTCGACCGGATCGCCGGCAGCCTCGTGGACGCCTTCGTCAAGCGCGCCGAACAGGTGTACGGCTGAAGATGCCGCGCGTCGTCGTCGCGTTCTCGCCCGCGCCGCGACAGGTGCTGGAGTGGGCGGTGGACCTCCCGGAGGGCGCCACCGCGCGCGACGCGGTGCTGGCGAGCGGCTGGCCGCAATTTTGCCCGGGGCAGGAGCCCG
>DASWUI010000755.1:0-1928 GCA_036401715.1 Ramlibacter sp.
GTGCGGCTGCTGATGCCGAGCGTCTCGGCGATCTCGCGGGTGGACTTGCCCGTCTTCAGCTGCTCCAGCACGTCGAGCTCGCGCGGCGTCAGCGGCACGTGCGGGGCCGCAGCGCGCCCCTGCTGCAGCAGGCGGTCGAGCAGGCGCGCATTGAGCTGCGGGCTGATCCACCGCTGCCCGGCGGCGACCTGCCGCGCGGCGGGCACGAGGTCGCGCGGCGCGCGGTCCTTGACGATGTAGCCGTCCGCGCCGGCGGCGAGCACCTGCTCGCCGTACAGCATCTCGTCCAGCATCGAGATCACGAGCGTGCGGCGGGGGCGTTGCGCCTCGACCACCGCGCGCGCCGTGTCCAGCCCGCGCGAGTCGCTCAGCGCGAGGTCCACCAGCACCAGGTCGGGACGGCGCTGCCGGATCAGCGCCAGGCCGGCGGCCAGGGTCGCGGCGGAGCCGAGCAGGCGCAGTTCCGGCGCGCCGAGGACCAGTGTCTCCAGGGCGAAGCGCACGATGGCGTGGCTGTCGATGATCAGGACGGAGGGTCCTGCCATCGACGGACTGCCGCGCGCCCTCACGGCTGCCCCGCGATCAGGGGCAGCAGGGTGCGCAGGATCTGGATCACGGCCGGCCCGAGGATCACCATGATGACCGAGGGAAAGATGCACAGCACCAGCGGCAGCAGCATCTTGGTGGGCAGCCTGGCGGCCCGCTCTTCCGCCCGCACCTGCCGCTTGTGGCGCAGGTCGTCGGCGAACACGCGCAGGGACTCGCCCACGCTGGTGCCGAAGCGGTCCGCCTGGGTGAGCATGGTCGCGAAGGTGGCCGTCTCCTCCAGCCCGGTCCGCAGCGCCAGGTTGCGCAGCGCCTGCGCCCGGGTGCCGCCGGCGCGCATCTCCAGCACGGCCAGGTGCAGCTCCTCGGCGAGCGGCACGCTCTTGCGGCGCATCTCGTCGGCCACGCGCGCCAGCGCCGCGTCCAGCCCCAGTCCGGCCTCCACGCAGACCGTCATCAGGTCCGCGGCGTCGGGGAAGTTCTCGAAGATCTCGCGCTGGCGCAGGCGCAGGCGCCACGCCAGCAGCAGGTTGGGCAGGTAGCAGCCGGCCAGGGCCACCGCGAGCACGTACCAGAGCAGCGCGAGTCCGACGGCGTCCGCCAGCCCGTTGAGCATGAAGAAGGCGGCGGCGGCGAGCACGAGCGGCAGCAGGAACTTGGCGCCGAAGTACAGCAGGTGGGCATCGCGATGGCGCAGGCCCGCGCGCAGGAAGCGCAGGCGCAGCGGCGAGTCCTCCCAGCGGCCTTCGGGCGTGGCCAGGCCCGCGAAGGGCCCGACCACCTTGACCACCGCTTCGCTCCAGTGGGCCGGCGCTTCGGGACCGCGCGTCGCGTCGCGCAGGCGCTGCTCCGCGCGCGTGGGGGTGACCCACAGCAGCACGGCACCGACGCCGAAGCTGACGGACAGGAAGACCAGGACGGGCAGCAGCATCGCGGCTCCTTCAGACATGGATGCGCACCATGCGGCGCAGCAGGACGATGCCGAGCAGCATCAGGCCCAGCATCCACTTCACCAGCGCGATGCCGAGGGGGTCGGTCCACAGCGGCCGCATGAACTCCGGGTTGAGCAGGAGCATGAGGCCGGCCAGCACGAAAGGCATCGCCACCAGGATCCAGGCGGAAAGCCGGCCCTCGGCGGTGAGCACGCGCACGCGCGCCAGCAGCTTCAGGCGCTCGCGCACCACGCGCGCCAGGTTGCCCAGGATCTCGGCCAGGTTGCCGCCCGCCTCCCGGTGGATCAGCACGGCGACGACGAAATAGCGCACGTCCATGCTGGGCACGCGCTGCGCGAGCGCCGCCAGCGCCTGCGGGACCGAGACGCCGAAGTTGATCTCCTCGTGGGTCGCGCGGAACTCCGCGGCGAGCGGGTCCTGCAGCTCGTC
>DASWUI010000756.1:0-1730 GCA_036401715.1 Ramlibacter sp.
GCTCCAAGGCCAGCGAGGCCGGCAATTTCGGCCTGTTCATCGGCAACTACGACCAGATGCGCAGCATCTCGCTGCGCGTCAAGGAAGCGGCGCAGGAACTGGGCGTCAGGCGCATCGTGGTGGGCGAGTGCGGCCACGCCTGGCGCGTGGCGTACAGCTTCTGGAACACGCTGATCGGCCCCTTCGACTGGCTGGACTCCCGCTATCCGGTGCCGCAGCACATCTGCGAGTTCACCCACGACCTGATAGGCCGCGGCGCGCTGAAGTTCGACAAGGAACGCAACGACGACCGCATCATCACCTTCCACGACTCGTGCAACGTCGCCCGCGCCTCGCGCATGGGCAGCATGCCGGGCGGGCAGTTCGTGATCCCGCGCGAAATCATCCAGGCGGTGGCCAACCGCTTCCACGACATGGCCCCGGGGACCATCCACGAATCCACCTTCTGCTGCGGCGGGGGCGGCGGCCTGCTCACCGACGACCTGATGGAGCTGCGCGTCAAGGGCGCGCTGCCGCGGATGGAGGCGCTGAAGAACGTGGTGGACGAACACGGCGTCAACTTCATGGCCACGATCTGCGCGATCTGCAAGGCGCAGTTCAGCAAGGTGCTGCCGTACTACGGCTTCGACATGAGCATGGTCGGCGGGGTGCACCAGCTGGTGAGCCGCGCCATCCGGCTGGGCGAGCCGCACTGACAACGATTCCAGGAGACACACGCATGTCCGCCAATCTCGACAACGTGCCGGCCAAGCCGCTCACCTTCCGCCGCTTCAAGGAAGGGGACCACAAGCCGCTGGCCTGGCAGCAGGAGATCTTCGACGCCGACCACTCGCACAAGTGCCCGACCTACGTGCAGAGCACGCCGCCGTGCCAGGGCAGCTGCCCCTCGGGCGAGGACATCCGCGGCTACCTGAACATCGTGCGGGGCGTCGAGAAGCCGCCGGCGGGCATGGCCTGGCAGGAATACGCGTGGCGCCGGCTGACCGAGGCCAACCCGCTGCCCTCGGTGATGGGGCGCGTGTGCCCGGCGCCCTGCGAGTCCGGCTGCAACCGCAACGAGGTCGAGGACTTCGTGGGCATCAACTCGGTCGAACACTTCCTGGGCGAGTGGGCGATCCAGAACAAGCTGGCCTTCCCCAGGCCGCAGCAGCTGACCGGCAAGAAGGTGGCGGTGGTGGGCGGCGGCCCGGCCGGACTGTCGGTGGCCTACCAGCTGGCGCGCAAGGGCCACTCCGTGACCATCTTCGACGAGCGCGAGCACCTGGGCGGCATGATGCGCTACGGCATCCCCGGCTTCCGCACGCCGCGCGAGGTGCTGGACGCCGAGATCCAGCGCATCCTGGACCTGGGCGTGCAGACGCGGATGAAGTGCCGCATCGGCACCGACGTCACCCTGGAGCAGCTGCGCTCGGAGTACGACGCCGTGTTCCTGGGCCTGGGCGCGCAGGCGGGGCGCGCGCTGGCGGTGGAGGGCGCGGACGCGCCGAACTGCGTGACTGCCACCGCCTTCCTGAAGGCCTTCAACGACGGCCGCCTGCGCTACGTCGGCAAGCGCGTCGTGGTCGTGGGCGGCGGCGACACCTCGATCGACGTGGCGACCGTCGCGCGCCGCCTCGGCCACATCGAGCACATGCACGAAAGCGACCTGCCCGAGCGGGTCATCGCCGGCCATGCCGCGCACGACGCGGCCTCGATCTCGGCGCGCCAGGGCGCGGAAGTGACGCTCACTT
>DASWUI010000757.1:0-2696 GCA_036401715.1 Ramlibacter sp.
GCGCGTGGCGGGCTCCGCCGCGACCGGGATCAGCGGCACGGTCACCAGCGGCTTCTGGCCGAGCACCGCGGTGATCTGCCCCACGCCGCGTACGGCGCCGTTGAGGACCTCCGCGACCGAAACCGCTCCGACGGGTGCCGCCATCGAGAGCAGCAGGCTCAACCCGAGCAGCTTGCGGCGGTCCGGCTTGACCGGCCGGTCGGGCAGCGTCGGCGGCTCCAGCACCGCGAAACGCTCCGCCTTCTGATCCTCCTCCAGGTTCTCGGCCACCTGCGCCGTCATCTTCTTGGCAAGGATCTCCTCGTACTTGCGCTGCGCGCTCTGGTAGTCGCGCGTGAGGGCCGCGAATCCGCGCTCCACTTGCGGGGACCGAACCAGCGCCCCGTCCATCTGACCCAGGCGGGCCCGCACGTTGGCGCGCTGCCCGTCGATCACCCTCAGGCGCTGGCGCAGCGCAGCCATGCGAGCATCCATGCGCGCGAGGGCGCCGTCCGCCACCGTCACCGGCCTTGTCCCGGTGGCCACGGGGGCGGCCGATGGCGCGACGGTTGCCTGCTCCAGGGTGCCGAGCCTGCGCATCGCGGCCTTCAGGTCCGGGTGCTCCTCGGTGTAGATGCCCTGCAGCCGGGCGACCTCGGCCCGCGCGCGCTGCAGCTCGCCCGCCGTGCCAGCAGCACCCATGCCGGCGTTGTACGGCAGCTGGCCGCTGGCAGCCGCTTCGCGTTCCCATTCGAGGCCGCGCAGATCCTGTTCCGCCGCGGAGTAGTCGCGGTCCAGCTGGCGCAGGTCTCCCTCCAGGCGCTGCATCGCCGCCAGGCCGAAGGCGACGTTCTCCGGCAGCGCCCGCCCGTTCTCCTGCTTGTAGCTGGCGATCTGCGCTTCCAGGCCGTCCAGCTCCTTCTTCAGCTTCTCGGCTTCCTGGGTCAGGAAACCGGTCGTCTGCGTGGCGCGCTGCGTGCGTACCCTGACGTTCTCCTCCAGGAACAGGGTGACCAGGTCATTGGCCACCGACTGCGCCACCTCGGGCCGCCGGTGCTCGAACGAGAGGCTGAACGCGATGGTTGCCAAGCCCTTGCGCTCCGAATTCAGGTTCGCCTTCACCAGGTCCACGGCGATGATCCTGCGCATCTCGTCCACCTGGTCGGAGGGGGTGAAGGTGGGGCCCTCATCGGCGAACAGGTTGTACTTGCGGACGATGCGCAGCAGGTTCTCGCGCGTCATCACCCGCTGCTTGATGACCTCGATGCGCTCGTCGGCATACGAGGTGACGGTGGCCTGCACCAGGTCGGCCGGGATCTGCTGCGACTCGACCAGGATCGAGCCGCTCGCGCGGTAGACGGGAGGCAGCAGGAACACGACCGCCACGCCCAGCACCAGGGTCGCCAGGAAGCAACCGAGCATCAGCCCGGCGCGGCGGCGCAGGATGGCGAGGTAGTCGGCGAGAGTCAGCTGGTAATCGTCCATGCTACTGCTTCTTCAGAAGTCGGGAGCGCTGTAGATGAGAGACAGCGCGACCAGATTGCTGCTGGCGCGGCCCCCCGGGTCGTCGACCTGGCGCCTTCCGACGCGCACGCCCAGCTCCCACGATGGCGTGAGCTGCCGCACCCAGCCCACGGTGGCGATCCAGCGCCTGCTGTCGGAGCGGCGCGCCCTGCTGTGGCCCACGTTGAACTCGATGCGGCTCAGCGGGTCCACCGCGTAGCGGGCGCGCACGCGCGCGTCGCTGATGATGTCGAGCCCGGCGATCGTCGAACTCACTGCGGGCGAGCGCGCGAGGTCCAGCGCCGCCGACCAGCGCTCGCCCGTGTACTCGGCGCGGAAGGCGCCCTGCCACTCGTTGTCCGAGCGCGGCCTGGAAAAGTGCACCACGCCCGCCGCGACGTCGACGTACAGCGCGTCAGAAAAGCGATGGCGCAGGCCGGCGAGCGCGCCGGCGGACTCGGAGGGCGTTCCTTGCACCGTACCGAGGACCGGATCCTGTCTCTCGTCCGGCCGGTACCACTGGCCGTCCACCACGGCATACAAGGTGCGGCGCTCGTCCATCTCGTGGTTGAAGCGCAGGGACGCCGCGGTCAGCCGGTAGTCGGCCAGGCTGGGGATGCTGTAGCGCTCCCAGGTCTGCCGCACCGCTGCCGCGGCGGAGTTGCGTTCGCTCAGCTCCCGGGTCCAGGACCCGCCGAGCGCGAACAGCGTGCGCGAACCGTCCACGCCCACGGGCAGGTTCTCGCGCAGTTCCGTGGAGCGGATCGCGCGGCGGTCGGCGACGAAGTCCAGCTGCGTGGTGTTCAGTGGATCGGCATGCTTCCACGCCGCGCGCAGCCGCGGATCCAGCCTGTCCTTCGCGACCTCGGAATTGCTGCTCTTCTCCGCCGACAGCGCGGCCTCCAGGGTGTACTCCTCCGTCCCCTGGACCCGCGTGGCGGACAGCGTGGGCCGCGCCCGCAACCAGGTCGTGCTGCGCGGGTTGGCCGTGGCCATCTCGGGATTGGAGTCGTACTCCACCTCCATGGGCACCGTCAGGGAATAGATCCCCGGCGTCTGCGCCGCCGCCGTCGCGGCCGCGGCGGCGCCCGCTGCCACGAGGGCACGTCCTGCGGCGCGTGCGCGGGGGCGGCGCGGCACGGTCACGGCACCAGGATGGTGTCGCCGGGCCGCATCACGACGTTGGACTCCAGTGCCTCGCCCCGCAGCAGGTC
>DASWUI010000758.1:0-2105 GCA_036401715.1 Ramlibacter sp.
GCGAGCAGCCGGCGGCGGTCCCAGCCCGCCACCAGCGCCGCGCACAGCGGGGCGCCCACGCACATGAGCACGGCGCCGGCGGAAATCAGCTGGCCCGCGGTCGCGACCGAAACCGCGAGCGAACTGCTGATGTCGTTCAGCGTCCCCGGCACCGCCATCACGCCGGTGCCGATCACGAAATTGCCGAACAGCAGCGCCCACAGCACGGCGGGCATGCCGGCGCGCGCCGGCGCCTCCATCGCGGTGGTGGTGCTGCTGCTGGTGAGGGACAAGGGCGGCGCCTGGGCTGACGGTGGGAGCCCGCCATCATCCGGCATTCGCGATGACCCTGCGCGCCGCGGGCGCGCAGGCCCTAGCGGCGGACCTGGAGGGCGCCCGGGTTGACGATGTTGGTGGGCGTGCCCTTGATGAAGTTCACCACGTTGTCGAAGGCAGCGCCGAAGTAGAGCTCGTAGCTTTCCTGCTCCACGTAGCCGATGTGCGGGGTGCAGATGCAGTTCTCCAGCCGCAGCAGCGCGTGGCCCTGCAGGATGGGCTCGCTCTCGAACACGTCGATCGCCGCCATGCCGGGACGGCCGCGGTTGAGGGCGGCGATCAGCGCCTCCGGCTCGACCAGCTCGGCCCGCGAGGTGTTGACGATCAGCGAGGTGGGCTTCATGCGATTGAGGTCCTCCAGCTTGACGATGCCGAAGGTCTCCTCGTTCAGGCGCAGGTGCAGGGTGAGGACGTCGCTGTCGGCGAACAGGGCCTCGCGGCTGGGCGCCGCCAGCAGGCCGTCGGCCTCCGCCCTCGCGCGCGACTCCGGGCTGCCCCAGACCTGCACGCGCATGCCGAAGGCCTTGCCGTAGCCGGCCACCAGCTGGCCGATCTTGCCGTAGCCCCAGATGCCCAGCGTCTTGCCGCGCAGCACCATGCCGACGCCGAAGTTGGGCGGCATGGAGGCGGACTTCATGCCGGCCTGCTGCCAGGCCCCGTGCTTGAGGCTGCTGATGTACTGCGGCAGCCGGCGCATCGCCGTCATGATCAGCGCCCAGGTCAGCTCCGCCGGCGCGATGGGGGAGCCGACGCCTTCGGCCACCGCGATGCCGCGTTCGGTGCAGGCCTCGATGTCGACGTGGGCGCCGACGCGGCCGGTCTGGGAAATGAGCTTGAGCCTGGGCAGCTTCTCCACCAGCTGGCGGGTGATCTGGGTGCGCTCGCGGATCAGGACGATCACGTCGGCGTCACGCAGGCGCACGGACAGCTGCCCGATGCCCTTGACGGTGTTGGTGAATACCTTTGCCGGATAGGCTTCCAGCTTGGACGCGCACTGGAGCTTGCGGACCGCGTCCTGGTAATCGTCGAGGATCACGATGTTCATTCCCTCGATTGTGCCTTGGACCATGTCCGGCGGACGGCAGGGCTGTTCCCGCGGGGCTAGGATGCGTCGTTTTTGACCCCACAGGAGACCCTTCGATGGCGATGTCCATGTACACGGCGAGCGTGCCGGTGTTCCAGCACATGCTGCGCAACCTGTCCCACATCCTGGACAAGGCCGAGGCGAACGCGCAGTCGCGCAAGTTCGAGCCCTCGGTGCTGACCAGCGCGCGGCTGGCTCCGGACATGCTGCCCTTCACGCGCCAGGTGCTGATCGCCTGCGACGGCGCCAAGAACGGCGTGGCGCGGATCGCCGGCGTGGAGCCGCCGAAGTTCGAGGACAACGAGGCCAGCTTCGCGGAGCTGAAGGCCCGCATCGACAAGACGCTGGCCTTCCTGGAGACCGTGCCGGCGGCGAAGATCGACGGCACGGAGGACAAGGACATCACTTTTCCGGCGGGCCGCGACAGCACCCGGACCATGAAGGGGCAGGCCTATCTCACGACCTGGGTGCTGCCCAACTTCTTCTTCCACGTCACCACGGCCTACGCCATCCTGCGGCACAACGGCGTGGACCTGGGCAAGACGGACTACCTCACCGGCGGCAAGCGCTAGGGCCTTCCTGCGCGGCCAGCCGCTCCAGTTCGGCGCAGACATCCGCGAGCCGCCCGGAGATCACCATGCGGCCGGCGACCGAGCGCGGCGCGCAGGGCTCCACCACCCGCATGACCCGCAGCGGCCGGGCGGAG
>DASWUI010000759.1:0-6693 GCA_036401715.1 Ramlibacter sp.
CCACGGCGCGTCCGGTGCCGGCTGCCGCTCGCGGGCCCGCGCCGCGGGCAGCATGCGCGCCCAGCCGGCGCTGCGCGGACTTGCCTCCAGCAGGCGCAGCCACTGCGCGTGCGGCAGCGCGCGCAGCACCGCGGTGAGCGCGCCGCTGGCTGGCTCCGCCTGCAGCAGCCGGAAGATCACCGGCCACGCCAGTTCCGGCGCGCGCACGAGCTCCTCGACCGCCGCGTGCAGCACCTCCTCGCCGCGCAGGCCTTCACGCGGGATCAGTCCCATCCGGTGCCAGGCCCAGGCGCGCGCCAGGTCGCCGGCGGCCGCGCGGCACAGCAGGTCGGCCAGCGCCGCGCGCCGGTCCGGATAGCGCACGCAGGTGCCGTCCTCGCCGGCCAGCGCGCGCGCGATCGCCTGCTCCAGCGCCTCGCCCCAGGCGCGGCCCACGTCGCCGTCGGCCACCTCGCCCTGCCAGCGCAGGCGCAGCGGGATGCGGCGGATCAACACCCATTCGTCACCCGCGGCGCAGCGCGCCGCGATCGCGTCGCCGTCCTGCCGCGCGAAGGCGTCGTGCCAGGCGGCCAGGCGCTGCGGCGCCACCCCTTCGGCGCAGCGCAGGCGGGTGTGCAGGTGGTGGATCGCGAGGCTCATCGCGTCAGCCGCCTTCCTCGCCCGAGTCGCGCAGCGCCGGGCGCCCCAGCACGAAGCCGGCGCCGAGCGCGGCGTCGCCGGCGATCGCGGGCTCGAAGCCGCCGGAGCGGCCGACCACCGAGGAGATGCCCACGTGCGCGCCCACGCCGGCGCGGATGCCGGTCTCCGCCGTGCACAGCGTGAAGTCGGTGTGCGCGGGCTTGTGCTGCTCGACCAGGCGCCTGACGCAGGTGAACTGCTGCTCGCTGAGCGCGGCGACCACGGTGACGGTGAAGCGGTGGGCGAAGCCGTCGAAGTCCGGCGGCGGCGCGTCGGCGATCGGCTGCGGGTCGAGCTCGCCGATGCGCCCGCCCACGCGGTAGCCGCCGCCCAGCACCGCCTGCGAGGCCACCGAGTCGGGATTGCCCACCACGCCGCCGCCGCGCAGCCGGAAGTCCTCGATGATCACGACCTGCGCGCCGGTCAGCAGCTCCAGCATCGTGCGCAGGCTGCGCAGCGTGCCGCGGGTGCGGAACAGCCCGGCGGCCTGCAGGATCAGGCGGCGCTGCACCTCCTCGGGCCAGCACGGGTCCAGCACCAGGCCGAGGAACTGCGCGAGCCAGGGCAGTGCCGTGGCCGGGGCGATGCGCGCATCGAGCAGCCGGTGGCGCCCGCTGCCCACCGCGTCCCACTCGTCCAGCATGGCCGCGATCGGCGACAGCAGGCGGTAGAGGAACTCGCGCGCGGCCGGTTCGCGCCACAGCGTGCGCGGCAGCAGCTGCAGCAGCGCGTGGCCCGGGAAATCGGCGCGCGCGGCGCGCAGGCGCGGGCTCTTGCCGCGCGTGCCTTCCAGCCGGAACACCAGCCACAGGTAACGCCCCGGCGGCGCGATCAGGGGCGCGTCGTACAGCGCGAAACCGTCGGCCGGCGCGGGCGCGAGCGGCCGCTGCGAGGCGTCGCGGTACAGGCGCTGCGGCTCGCCGGCGTGGAGCTCCCAGGTGGCCTGCGACAGCACCGGCGGCACGCCTGCGGCGGGCGCGCCGCCGATGGGATCGGGATGGTCGGCCTCGTCGGCGGTGAAGGCCCAGAAGCGCAGCGAGGTGCCTTCGGGCAGGCAGGCTTCCACCACCAGCCGGCCCCAGCGCGACTGGTCGTGCCCGGCATCGAGCGCCATCCCGAACAGCAGGCCCTGCTGCACGTAGCGGCCGCGCGCGGGCGCGGCATGGCGCAAGCCCTGGGCCGTCCAGTACGCGATGCGCCCGTCGGGCGCGCGCTCGATGCCGCGGCCGTCGTACCAGGGCGCCACCAGCCCCGCCAGCGGCGTCTCGCCCGGCCCCACCTGCAGCCGGCGCAGTTCCTCGCCGGGGCGCTGCGCCAGCACCAGCACGTGCGCCACCTGCGGCGTGTCGGTGGGCTCGACCAGCAGGTCGGTGCAGAAGGCGGCGGCGATCTCGCGCGTGGCGTGCAGCGCATGCAGCTTGGCGGTCGAACGTCCCGCGTCGCTGAGCACCCAGGCCAGGTGCCGGCCCTTCACGCGCGGGCCGATGGCGAGCCGCCCCGCGCCCGCCACCGCCGGCCAGGGGGTGCGCTCCGGCTCCTCGCAGGGCGCGAGCTGCCAGGTCGTTCCGTCGGCCAGCAGCGCGAACACGGCCGGCCCGGCCGCCGCCAGGTCCACCGGGCGCGCCGGCAGCGGCACGCGGCGCGCGACCTCCATCTGCGGGATGTCCACCAGCCACACGGCATCGTCCTGCGCGTCGGCCACGTACAGGAAGTCGCCCTCGTCGCAGGCCAGCGCCAGCGGCTGGCTGGGCAGCGCGCCGGCCGCCACCCGGTCGGAGCCGGTGAAGGCGAAGGGGTGCGGGTCGCTCTCGTGCGCGCCGGCCGCGTTGGTGCTGCCCCAGAGCACGAACTCGATCGCGCCGCGCTCCGGCTGCGCGTGGAACAGCCGGCAATGGCGGTCGAAGGCCAGCCCGGCAAACCCGCCGGCGAAATCCGCCCCGGCATCGGGCGCGGGCGAGACCGGGTCGCTGCTGGCCAGCAGCACCAGCTCGCCCACCGGGGCCGTCCCCTGGTGCACGCAATGCCGCCACTGCGCGCTGCCCTGCAGCACGCGCTGGCCGGAGTCGGGCACCAGGCGCATCAGCACTCGTCCTTCATCACCGGCACGGGCACCGGCGCCTGCGGCGTGGGCGGCGGCGTGAGGCCGGCGCCGGGCTGCGGCAGTTCGCCCGCCTCGTCCACCACCGTGATGGCCGCGATCTCGGGCACCTCCCAGTCCTCGAGTTCCAGCACCTCGGTGGACGCCCAGCTTTCCTTGCGCGCGCCCTGCGCCGGCGTGAAGTGGTCCAGCCGCAGCGCCTGGATGTACTCGACGCCTTCGACCTGCATGGCCGCGCCTTCCAGTTCGCGCGCCAGCACGCGCCGCCCGAGCGGCCAGCCGCGGCCGTCGGGCCCGTAGGGCTCCATGGGCGCCAGGTACTGGCGCAGCAGCACGTCCACCCAGTCGCGCACCGCGTCCAGGCCGTAGCCCTCGCGCACCTTCACCGACACGGCCAGCGCGATGCGGCGGTAGGTGGGCGGGATCACGTACAGCTCGGTGGTGACCAGCCGCCACTGGTCCAGCCAGTTGCACACCTGCGCCAGTTCGCGCGCATCGGGCAGCGGCGCGTCCGGATGCTGCGGGTCGCGCCTGGGCCAGACCACCACGCTCACGCAGCCCGGCTTCTTCTCCCTGCTGGGCGCGTGGAACAGCGGCAGGCACTCGGCGCGCCCGAGCGCCACGCCCGGCGTCTCCATCGCCAGGCTGGCGAAGTCGTCGCGGCACACCGCGCGCCGGTTGCGCCGCAGTTCCGCGGGAATGCGGCGCAGGCCTTCGTCGATGCTCTCGCTGTCCACGCCATCGTGCGCGGCCAGCGGGTTGGCGAGCTTCAGGCCGGTGGCCTGGGCCGGACGGCGCAGCGGCGAGGGCGGCGTCGGCCCGGGCAGGGTCTCGCCCACCTTGTCGATGGTGCGCGCCGGCACGTTGCCGGCGGCGCCGCTGCTGGTGTGGTAGCGGTTGACGCGGATGCGTTCGGCCAGCTGCGGCACGCGCGGGCCGAAGCGCACCGTGCCCGCTTCGGCATCGACCGTGAAGTGGCGGTCGCGCGCATCGGAGGCGTCGAGGTCGTCCACCCGTTCCCAGTCGGTCCAGACCCCCTGCTCCTCCACCTGCAGCTGCACCGCATGCGCGGCATCCAGCACCACCGGCGCCTGCCCCAGCGTGTACACCTGGTCCGGCTGGCCGGTGCCGGTGCCCAGCAGCTGCGCGGGCGCGGCCACCACCTGCTCGCAGGGCGCGGCGTTGAGCGTGAGCAGCTGTGCCTCGCCGATGCGGCTGCGGTCGCTGCGCCACACGCGCAGCCAGAACCACAGGCGCTCGGCGCGCTCGTCGTCCAGTTCGGGCGGGAAGTCGCCCGTGCCCGCGAGGCCGGGCGGCGCCACCGGCACGCCCAGCGGCGCGAGGTCGGCCGGCAGTTCCAGCCGCACCGTGCCTTCGCGGGTGAAGCCGAGCGTGGTGTCGCCGGCCAGCCGCACCGGGACGTAGTCGGCGGTCTGGTCGGCCTTCAGCCGCGCCAGCGAGGCCTGCCACAGCAGCGAAGGCGCGCCCGCCTCGCCGCAGGCCGGCGCCTGGTCGATGGTGGGGTACCAGGGCGGCGGCGAGAAGCCGATCGACAGCGGCAGCGTGCGGCCCGCCACCCGCTGCAGGCCCAGCACCGGGTCGGGCAGCAGTTCCAGCGGCAGCTTGAGTTCCGGCGAGGCCAGCACCGCGATCCAGGCGCAGCCGTCCACCGCCTGCGAGAAGTCGATCGCCGGCTCGCTGCCGTCGGAGCCCATGGTGACGATCTCGTAGGGCGCGACCGCCTGGCCGGCCTTGGCCTGGGTCACGGCGTCGATGCTCGCCTGCACCGTGGTGCGCACGCCGGCATCGAGCCTGGCGACGAAGGCGCCCACGGTGCCCGGCTTGGCCAGCTCCTGCTCGCTCAGCAGGCTGCGCCGCGCCACCGCCACGCAATCGAGCGGCCACACCGTGGTGTCCTGCGTGATGGTGAACAGGGTCTTGCCGGCACGCGCCTGGTCGCCCGCGTAGAGCACCACGCCCTGCGCCTGCTTGCTCTCGAAACGCAGCAACGCCCGCGCGGCGCGCGCCGGCCGCAGCGGGATGTCCAGCAGCCTGAGGAAGGCGAGGTGGGTCGCCTCCGGGATCTGGTTGAAGCGGAACTGCAGGCCCTCGCCCAGGTAGGCGAACAGCTGCAGCAGCGTGATGCCGACGTCGGCCTCGTTGAAGTCGGTCCACTCCGGCGTGTACACCGGGATGCGGTTGCGCAGCTCGAGGAACAGCTCTTCGAAGCGGCGGTCGTCGAGGACGGGGACGATCAGCGGCATGGTCCGGTCCTCCTCACCGGTCCCGTTCCAGGTAGAACGGGTACACCAGCACGTCCTGCCGCGCGTCCAGCACGTGCGCGTAGTGGATCTCGATCAGCACCATGGCCGCGTCCTCTTCCGCGGGGGTCACGGCGACCTCCACCAGCTTCACGCGCGGCTCCCACAGCGCCAGCGCCTGCGCGATCTCGCGCTCGATCGCCGCCCGCGTGGACGGGTTGTTCGGGTGCATCAGGTAGCGGCGCAGCCCGCAGCCGAAGTCCGGCCGCATCAGGCGCTCGCCCGGGTCGGTGTCCAGCAGCGTGAAGATCGCCTGCCGCACCTTCTCCGGCCCGGACACCAGCGGCAGTTTTCCGGCGCCGGGGGCGACCGGCTGGCCGAAGCCCTGCCCGAGGCGCTGGTAGCGGTCGAGGACGGCGCTCATGCCGGGCTCCCCTTGGGCCAGTTGCGCTGCACCGGGTCCTCGTAGCGCAGCGGCTCGCCGGGCTCGGGCGGCCGCGGCACGACGCCGCCCTGCGGCTTGAGTTCGAGCTGGTCGGCGAAGGACTGGTTCAGCCTGGCCAGTGCCGTGGCGGACAGGCCGGAGAGGTCGGCCGCGGTCCGCTCGTCGCCGGTGCGCGTGTCCTCCTCCGCCATGCGCTCCTCGAGCGTGTTCTGGCCGCCCAGCCCGTCGCTGAGCAGCTTGCGCAGGTCGGCGGCGGTCCGCGGCACGTTCGCCACTTCCACCGCGAAGTCGGCCTCGAAGTCCACCCCCGGCGGCGTGGCCGCCAGCGCCGTGTCCACCGCCAGCGAGACCGACAGCTGCGGCGGGATGCAGAAGCGGAACACCAGCAGGAACCACAGCTGGAACAGGAACACCACGATGGGCAGGAACAGGTTCAGCACGAACAGCGCGATGATGGTGATCAGCGGGATCGAGAAGCTGCAGATGGAAAAGCCGCCCATGCCCGCCCCCGGCACCGGCGACAGGTGCTGCGGCTGCTCGAAGCGCACCGGCGACAGCGCGCCGCGCGGGCGCAGTTCCGCCTGCGCCGCCAGGTCGCGCAGGTCGGGCATGCGGATGGTGATCGGGCGGTTGGCGCTGCCCAGCACGTCGAAGTGCGCGGCGAGGCGGAAGGCCCGGGTCGGCAGGCTCCACACCACGCGCCCGTTGCAGTCCGGCGTCTTGCCGGCCCGGGGCGGGCAGGGGTGGTGCGCGCGCACGAAGCACCACACCTCGTAGGTGGACTGGTCGTCGAAGTGCGGCCGACCCTGCGGGTCGTGCTGCAGGTCCTGCGTGGGCACCACGCCGTAGTACATGGTGCGGCCGGCCGCGTCGTGGCCGGTCTCGCGCGGGTCGGGCACCAGCGCGAACAGCGGGAAGGTCTGCTCGCCGGAGTCGACATCGGCCACCTGCGCCTGCGCCGGCAGCTTGCGCCATTCGCCGCGCGGCCCCGCCGTCCTGGCCTCCGGATCGGGGAACCAGCCCTCGACCTCGACGCCGACGCCGTGGGCCGACTGCCAGGCGGCGAAATCCTGGCGCAGCTTGTCCAGCGCCGCGCGCCGGGCCGCCAGCAGCGCGTCGCCGTCGGCATGGTGCGCATCGCTGGCCAGCTTCTGCAGGCGCGCCCTGGCCTTGGGCGAATCCTTGCGCGTGCCGTCGTCGGCGCTGGCCTT
>DASWUI010000760.1:0-14808 GCA_036401715.1 Ramlibacter sp.
TGCACCGGCGCCGCGCCCGCCTGCGCCTGCGCGCGGGCCGCATGGGCGGCCAGCTGCCGCGGGTCCCTCACGTCGTACGCGCCGAACACCTGCTGGAGGCTCTTGACTTCGGGCAGCACGTACACGATGGCGCCGGACTGCCGCACCGTGGGGCTCAGCACGTCCTCGTAGAAGCTCACGGGCAGGTTGACGCAGCCGAAGGAGATGCGGTTGTCGTCGACCGTCAGCGAGGCGAGGCGCTCCAGGCGGCGCTCCTTGGCCACCAGCGGGCGGATGCGGTGCATCGAGACCGCCGCGTCGTAGTCCACCCAGACGACCTCCTCGTTGCTGGTGTTCCTTCCGGGCTCGGCGACGAAGCGGCCCGCCGGCGTGGTCTTCTCCTCGGGCCGGATCTGCGCCAGCGGTTTCTCGCCGATGCCCGGAAAGGAGTCGTCGCCGCGCGCGGAGCCGAGCAGGGCGGGCGCGCTGTCCTTCAGCCGGCCGTCGGGGGCGAACACGTACACGCGCGCGTCCTTCTTGTCGATGATGACGAAGGCGTGGTGCTTGTGGTCCCGGGTGGCGACCACCCAGTCGGCCATCAGGCGCGCGGCGTGCGTGGGCTGCTCGCCGCGGAAGTCCGCCAGCCGCAGCGGGGACGCCCCCTTGCCGTCGCCCGGCGGGGCCGCCTGCGGCAGCGGCTGCCGCGGTTGCTGCGCGGGCGGCTGCGGCGCGGTTGCGACCGGGGCGGCCTGCTGTTCGCCGCGCTGCGGCGCCATGCGCCACGGCAGGAGCCCCACCACGAGGATCAGGACGGCGCCGAGCACCGCGCCCTTCTTGAGGTAGTCGAGGAATTCGGAAGGCTCGCTGTCCTTCCTTGCTGCTGGCTTGGATCGGGCTCCGGGTTCTCGCATGGTTACTTCTCGCAGGGAACCCGCAGCTTAGGCGGCAGGCGGCACGCTCAGGCGTGCGACGATGATGGCTCCGCTTGTAGGAGCCCGCCCGAAGCGCCGGCTTCAGTTCGCGTCGCCGCCGCGCGCTTCCTGTGCCCAGCGTTCGATCTGCAGGGACGGGTCCGCGCACTCGCAGCCGAGCGCGTAGTCGAGATCGTCCGGGACGGCGGGATCCATCACCACGGGCATCGCGGCGCTCGGCGTGGACGGCTGCATATCAGGCATGGCGACTCTCCCTCTCGTATGGGGAGCCATTGTTCAAGCCGGACCGTGGCGCGCTTATCCGCCGGGCACCCAAGCCGTCGTAGGAGGCCGCCTACGCCTGAGCCAGGACCGTGGCATTGTGCGCAGTTCTCACGCGGACAGCGCGGGTTTACCCCGAAGCTTGCGCACCAGCACGTATGCGGCCACCAGGATCGCGCCGGCCGCGACACCCACCGCGCCGTCGAACAGCATTCCGCCCAGCACGCCCCAGGCGCCGCCCTCGCCCGTGAACGCCTCGGCGGCGTGATGCAGCTGCGGGATGCCGTGTTCGAGGATGCTGCCGCCCACCAGGAACATCGCCGCGGTGCCGGCGATGGACAGGCCCTTCATCATCCAGGGCGCCGCGCGCAGGATGCCGTTGCCGAAGGCGCGGGCGCCGGCCGCCGCCTTGCGGCTCAGGTACAGGCCGAAGTCGTCGAGCTTGACGATGCCTGCCACCAGGCCGTACACGCCCACGGTCATCGCCAGCGCGATCGCCACCAGCACCGCGACCCGGGTGCCGAAGTCCTCGCCGGCAACGGTGCCCAGTGCGATGACGATGATCTCCGCGGACAGGATGAAGTCGGTGCGGATGGCGCCCTTGATCTTGTCCTTCTCCACGGCCACGAGGTCCACGTTCTCGTTCAGCAGCGCCTCTTCGAGTTCCCGCTCGTGCGCCTCGTCCTCCTCGCGGCTGTGCAGCAGCCGGTGCGCGAGCTTCTCGGCCGCTTCGAAGCAGAGGAAGGCGCCGCCCACCATCAGCAGCGGCGTCACGGCCCAGGGTGCGATCGCGCTGATCGCCAGGGCCGCCGGCACCAGGATGGCCTTGTTGACCATGGACCCCTTGGCCACCGACCAGACCACCGGCAGCTCGCGCTCGGCGCGCACGCCGCTGACCTGCTGCGCGTTGAGCGCGAGGTCGTCGCCCAGCACGCCCGCCGTCTTCTTGGCCGCGACCTTGGTCAGGACCGAAACGTCGTCGAGGATGGTGGCGATGTCGTCGAGGAGGGCGAGCAGGCTGGAGGCCATGGGTGCGATCGTTGTGCTTGTCGCCTCATTATCATGAAGCGATGAACGCAACGGGGGCCGGAAGCGCCACTTATCTCGCCACGCTGCAGCCGTCCGGCCGGACCTTCGCCGCACGCGCGGACCGCACGCTGCTCGCCTCTGCCCTCGAAGCCGGGATCGCGCTGACGAGTTCCTGCCGCAACGGCACCTGCCGCGCCTGCCTGCGCCCGCTGCACGACGGCCGGGTGGCCTACCGCATCGAATGGCCCGGCCTGCTGCCGGAGGAAAAGGCCGGCGGCTGGGTGCTGCCCTGCGTGGCGTACCCGGAGTCGGACGTGGTGCTGGGGGACGGGTCCCCCGCGGATCAGTAGTTGCCCGTGCGGTACGGGCTGCGCGGCACGTACTTGTGCTCGCCGTCGGGGATGGGCTCGGCCTTCGGGTCGGGGCGGTTCTGCACCGCGTTGCTTCCCTCGCCTCCCGGCGGCTGCCGGCGCCGGGCGCGCGGGCCTTCGGCCTGCGGCTTCGGCTTGCTCGAACGTCGGTAGAGGTTCATGGAAACCATCTTGGAAGGCACCCCGCGCGCCCGATGTAGGACGGGCGCCATGCGCGTGTCCTCCGGGTACCGACGAACAGGAGCGGCGCCAGGAGTGGCATAGTCGCGCCCCATGCGCGGCTTCCTTTGCATCCTGTTTCCGTTCCTGCTGTGGGCCGCCGGCAGCGCCGCCGCGGCGCCGGCGGGCTTCCGGGACACCATGGCGCAGCGCACGCTCGCCTGCACGAGCTGCCATGGCAAGGAGGGGCGGGCCGGCCCGGACGGGTACTACCCGCGCATCGCCGGCAAGCCGGTCGGCTATCTCTACGCGCAGCTGCTGCACTTTCGCGACGGACGGCGCCACTACGGCCTGATGGCGGGACTGCTGGAGACGCTTTCGGACGAATACCTGTTCCAGATCGCCCAGCACTTCGCCGGCCTCGACCTGCCGTACCCCGCCCCGCAGGCGGCCACGGCCCCGCCGGAGGTCCTGCAGCGTGGCCGCACGCTCGCGCTGCAGGGCGACGCGGAACGGCGCGTGCCGGCCTGCGCGAGCTGCCACGGCAAGGCGCTCACCGGGGTGACGCCCAACATCCCCGGCCTGCTGGGCCTTCCGCGCGACTACCTCAATGCGCAGCTCGGCGCCTGGCGCACCGGGCAGCGGCGCGCGCTCGCCCCGGACTGCATGGCGGAGATCGCCCGGCGCCTCGCGCCGGACGACCTCAACGCGGTCACCGCCTGGCTCGCCGCGGAGCGCCTGCCCGCGAACCCGAAGCCGGTCTCGGCCGAGGCGCCGGCCGCGACCAAGCGCAAGGGCCGCAAGGCACGGCCCGCGCCGGCGCCCGAGCCGCCGCCCATGCGCTGCGGCTCGGTGCAGGCGCCGCTGCCGGGTGGCATGCGATGAAACGCTTCCTGCTGGTCCTCGGGCTGGTGCTGGCGGTGTTCGCCGGGCTCGTGTGGATGCAGAACTTCGGCAGCGGCGCGCGCATCCGCGACGCCGCGCCGCGCCAGCCGCCGTCGCCCGAACAGGTCGCGCGCGGCGCCTACCTCGCGCGGGCGGGCAACTGCATGCTGTGCCACACCGATCGCGGCGGCGCGCCCTATGCCGGCGGTCGGCCGCTGGAAACGCCGTTCGGCACGGTGTTCGCGGGCAACATCACGCCGGATGCGGAAACCGGCATCGGCAGCTGGTCGGCCGCGCATTTCCGGCGCGCGCTGCACGACGGCCGCTCGCGCGACGGCCGGCTGCTGTATCCCGTCTTTCCCTACACGCACACGACGCTGGTGAGCGGTGCCGACGCCGACGCCCTGTTCGACTACCTGCGCAGCCTGCCGCCGGTGAACAAGCCGAACCGCCAGCACCGCCTGCGCTGGCCCTACAACACGCAGGCGGCGCTCGCGGTCTGGCGCCTGCTGTACTTCGACCCGGGCAAGTTCACCGGCAACCCGGCGCGCACGCCGGAGTGGAACCGGGGCGCCTACCTCGTGCAGGGCCTGGGCCACTGCGGTGCCTGCCACACCACGCGCAACGCGCTGGGCGGCACGCGCGGTGCCATGGACCTGTCGGGCGGTCTGATCCCCATGCAGAACTGGTACGCGCCCTCGCTCGCCTCACCGACCGAGGCGGGCCTCGCGGACTGGTCCCTGGAGGACATCATGCGGCTGCTGGGCACCGGCACCTCGCCGCGCGGCACGGTGCTCGGCCCGATGGCGGAGGTCGTGCTGCACAGCACGCAGTACCTGGAGCCCGCCGACCTGCGGGCCATGGCCGTCTACCTCAAGAGCCTGCCGCCGGCCGCCACCGACACCGACCCGCGCGAACTGGCCAAGCCGTCGCAGGCCGCGCTGGAGCGCGGAGGGAAGCTGTACGAGCAGCACTGCGCGTCCTGCCACGGCGAGCGCGGAGAGGGCGTCCCGCGCGCCTATCCGCCGCTGGCGGGCAACCGCGCGGTGACCATGCCGGTCACCCAGAACCTGGTGCAGGTCGTGCTGTACGGCGGCTTCCCGCCGGCCACGCGCGGCCAGCCGCGTCCCTTCGGGATGCCGCCCTTCGCGACCGTGCTGTCGGACGCGGACGTGGCCGCGGTGCTCACCTACGTGCGCTCGTCCTGGGGGAACAAGGCCGCGCCGGTGACCGAGCTGTCGGTGGGACAGCAGCGCAGCAGCATGCGCCAGTAGGCGCCACAATGCCGCCATGGCGCTGCGACCGCTCCGACTGCCCGAGGGCACGCCCGGCCAGGTGTGGCTGGGCTCCATGCCCGGGCGCTTCGAGCCCTGGAGCGTGTTCCACCAGGAGGCGCGGCGCACCGGCCTGGGCACGGTCGTCTGCCTGGCGCCGCGGCCGGAACTGGCGGAGCTCTCGCCCGACTACCACGCCGCACTGTCCCGAGGCGGCCTGCCGTTCCGCTGGATGAACGTGCCGATGCGCAACTTCGGCCTGCCGGAGGACCCCGCCGGATTCCGCCGCGACATCGCGTCGCTGGCGCAGGACGTGCGCCGCGGCGAGGTCGTGCTGCTGCATTGCGCGGCCGGGCTGGGGCGCACCGGCACGGCGGCCGCCTGCCTGCTCAAGGCCCTGGGCGTGGAGGCCCAGGACGCGCTGGACCGCGTGCGCGCCGCCGGATCGAATCCGCAGAACGCGGAGCAATCCGGCCTCGTGCACTGGTTCTGAGCCGCTAGGCGAACAGCCGCCGCAGGTTGCCGCCGATCTTCTCGAACAGGCCCGCATTGGCCGCGGTGCCGCCCGCGGGCACGCGCGCGGCATCGTGCGCGACCTGGCGGAACAGCTGCTCGCGCAACACGTCCGGCACCTGTTCGACGCAGTGGCGCTTCACCGAACCCGGCACCTTCTTCAGTTCGTGGTGCTTCTGCAGCGCCGAGGCGAGCAGGATCTTCAGGAATCCGGGCTTCACCGGCTTGGGAATGAAGCGGTAGACCTGCCCCTGGTTGATCAGCTTGATGACCGCATCGACGTCGCTGTCGGCCGTCAGCACCACCGACACGATCTCCGGATGCGACTGCTTGAGCAGGCGCAGCAGCGCCGTGGTGTCGGAGCGTCCCACGCGCGTCTCGCTCACCAGGACCGAGATCGGCGAGGCGCCCAGGATGGCGACCGCCTCGGCCAGGGTGGTGGCGCGGTACAGCTCGGTGCCCGGCGCCATCACCTGTTCCACCATGGCGGCGAGTTCCGGATCGGCGTCCAGCACCAGCACGTGCTCCTCCGCGCCCTCGATCGCCTCCAGCGGCAGCGGCTGCGAGTGCAGGAAGGCGGCCGAATGCAGGCGCGCGATCTCCGCGGCCTCGCGCACCGTGCGGCTCAACTCCTCGTTCTTCCAGGGCTTGGAGACGAACCGGAAGACCTCGCCGTCGTTGATCGACTTCAGCAGGGCCTGCATGTCCGAGTAGCCGGTCAGCAGGATGCGCATGGCGCGCGGGGCCACCTGGCAGGCCTGGCGCAGGAACTCCGAGCCGATCATGCCGGGCATGCGCTGGTCGGACACGATCACGTCGAAGTCGTGCTTGCGCAGCATCTCCAGCGCCGTGGCGCCGTCCGGCGCGGTCATGACGTTGAACTCCTTGTGCAGCATCCAGTGCAGCGAGCGCAGGATGTTGGGTTCGTCGTCGACGCAGAGGACCGAGGGGTTGTTCGGGTTCATGGGCTCTCCCGCCGGCTCAGGCCGGCTGCGGTTCGGACTCGCGGGCGCGCTGCGCTTCGGTCGCGGGCAGGTGGACCGGCAGGAACACGCTGAACGTGGTGCCGACGCCGGGCCTCGTCCTGAACTTCACCTCGCCCCCGTGCTCCTCGACGATGGTCTTGACGATCGGCAGGCCGAGGCCGGTGCCCTCGCCCGGCGCCTTGGTGGTGTAGTAGGTGTCGAAGATGTGCGGCTGCACGTCCTCGGGGATGCCGGCGCCGGTGTCGGTGACGTCGATGCGGACGCGGTCGCGGTCCATGCGGCTGCGCACCGTGACCCTGCCTTCGCCGGGGATCGCCTGCGCCGCGTTGTTGATCAGGTTGAGGAACACCTGGTTCAGCTGGGAGGGATTGCACTCCACCAGCGGCAGTTCGCCGAACTCCTCCACCACCGTCACCCGGTTGGGGATGGCGCTGCGCGCGATGTAGGCGACGGTGTGCAGGCCCTTGTTCAGGTCGAACTGGGTGGTCTTGGCGCGATCCAGCCGGGTGAAGTCGCGCAGGTTCTCCACGAGCTCGTGCATCTGGTCGATGCCCTGCAGCGTGTCGCCCAGCATCTGCGACAGGGTCTCCACCTCGCCGGCGCTGTCTTCCACCTTCTCCAGCTGCGGGCGCCAGCCCTGCACGTTGACGGTCACCACGTCGCCCTCGCTCTTGCGCACGGCCTGGGCGAAGGCGTGCGCCACCTTCAGCGGCAGCACGTGGCTGCGGATGGCGTCCATCACCATGCTGATGTTGCTGCGCGAGAAGGCCAGCGGCGTGTTCAGCTGGTGCGCCACGCCCGCCACCATCTGGCCGAGCGAAGCCATCTTCTCCGACTGCGCCATCTGCTGGTGGTCCCGCTCGCGCTCGCGCTGCTGGCGCACGATGATGGCGTCGGCGCGCCGCACGATCACGAACAGGGCGCCGAACAGCACCAGCAGCAGCCCGCCCACGATCACGAGCCCGCGGGCGGACAGGGCATCCACCTCCGACAGGGTGCTGGCGGCGGACTGCTCCATGCGCGCCTGGTTGGCCCTGGCGGTGTCCGCGATGCCGGCGGAGGTCTTCCTGATCCGTGCCAGCAGCGGCGTCACGTCCGAGTACACCTCGAACACGCCCGCCACCTGGGAGCCGCCCGGCGGGTACACCGGCAGGTAGCTGGAAATCAGGTCGCGGTTCTCCACCACGCCTTCGAAGGCGCTGAACTTGTCGCGGTGGGTGAGCTCGCTGCGCGGCGTGCCGTTGCTGGCGCCCAGCCACCCGGCATTGGCGGCCTTGTCCTCGCCCATCTGCGCGTGCTCGGACGAATAGGCGGTGATGCCCCGCGTGTCGAACACCTTGATCTTGAACACCGAGCTCCTGCGCATGGAGTCGAACACCTTGGCGTCGAGCGCGGCGAACTCCGGCAGGCTGCGGATCTTCGCGCCCACCTCGGCGAAGCAGTCCTTCTTCTCCTTCGGGGCGCTGGCCTTGCCGTCGGCACCCTGCACGTCGCGGATCGCGCG
This sequence comes from Ramlibacter sp., assembly GCA_036401715.1. Taxonomy (GTDB): domain Bacteria; phylum Pseudomonadota; class Gammaproteobacteria; order Burkholderiales; family Burkholderiaceae_C; genus Ramlibacter. The sequence continues at coordinate 7,894 of DASWUI010000760.1, forward strand.
GCAGTGGTCCACGGGAATGGCGGCCACCTTGGCCACGAAGGGGCCGAAGTCGCGTTCCCACAGCGTGTTGGCGAACAGCCGGGTCAGGTCGACGTTGCCGCTCTCGTGCGCCGCCAGCAGGTCGGCGCGGGCGACCTGCGCCTGGTGGCTGGCGAAGCCTTCCTGCAGCTGGCGCACGAACTCGAGTTCGTGCCGCTGCATCTGCTGGATGAAAGAGGCCTGCTGGCGCTCGAAGTACGCGAGCGCCACGGCCACCGCGGCGAACAGGCCGAGGCTGGCCAGGGTGAAGTACCGGACAAGCCGGAAACGGTTGGCCACTTGCAGTCTCCTCCGGGGCAATCCCCGCCATGGATGAGCAAGCCCCGTGCCGACTTGTTGCAAGACGTATTCCCGAGGGGCGCGGCCCGAACCGCGTCCCGCGCTAGGGAAAAATCAGTAAGCCCGTTCCTGCTCCTGGGAAGGAGATTGATCTGCGTCAAGCTTTTCCGGGCGCCACGCTCACTTCGCGAACGGGTTCGCGAAGACGAACATCATGGCGACCCCGACACCGATCAGGAAGTTGGCGTCGATCAGGCCGGCCAGCAGGAACATCTTGGTCTGCAGCGGTTCCATCATCTCCGGCTGGCGCACCGCCCCGTCGATGAAGCGGCCGCCCATCGCGCCTATGCCCAGGCAGGCGCCGATCGCGCCCAGGCCGATGATGAGGCCGCACGCGACGGCGATGAGACCCGTGTCTGTCATGGTGAACTCCTTTCGTTGGACCTGCACGCATGGTGCCGGTCCACGGTCACGGCGGCGATGACGCGGGAGGTAATGGCGCGATGCGCTGCCCGGCCACGGCGGCCAGCTCGGCGCCGGAGACCCGCTCGGGAGCGAGCTCCCGCAGCGGCAGCAGCACGAAGGCGCGCTCGCGCATGCGCGGGTGCGGGACGGTCAGCGCGGGGCTGGCGATGCGCGCTTCGCCGTACAGCAGCAGGTCGAGGTCCAGCGTGCGCGGCGCGTTGCGGTAGGGCCGCTGCCGGCCCGCCGCCTGCTCGATGGCCTGCAGGGCGGCGAGCAGTTCCGGCGCGGTGAGCATGGTGCGCACCTGCGCCACGGCGTTGAGGAAGTCGGGGCCCGAGGCGTCCACCGGCGCGCTGCGGTAGACGCGGGAGCTGCGGACCAGCTCGGTCCCCGGCAATTGCGCGAGCGCGCCCAGCGCCTGCCGCAAGGCCGCGGGCGCATCGCCGAGGTTCGCCCCCAGGCCGATGAAGGCAGTCACCGGCTCGCGCATGCGGGCAGCCTCAGTCGGCGTCGCCTGCCGGACGGGCGCCGGCATCCGCGTCGCCACCCGGAGCGCCCTGCCCGGCCGGCTTGCGGCGGCGGCGGCGCCGCTTGCGGGGGGCGTCGCCGGCGGCACCGTCGCCGTCGACGGGCGCGTGTTCCTCCGGCTCGCGCCCGGCGGGCTGCGCCTGCACCTCCCCCTCCTCGCGCGGCGGCTTCACGCGGCGCGTGCGCGGCTGCTTCCTCTGCTCGTCCCGCAGGGCCGCCACCAGGTCCTCGCGCACCAGGTCGCTGGCCTGGCTGAATTCCTGCCACCAGTCGGCCAGCATCACGTCCACCTCGCCGACGTCGGCGCGCAGCCGCATGAAGTCGAAGGCGGCGCGGAAGCGCGGCTGCTCCACCATGCTGAAGGGCGTGTGGCCGGTGCGCTTCTCGAAGCGCGGCTGCATCATCCAGATCTCGCGCATGTCCGCACCGAGCTTGCCGCGGCCGGAGATGTCGCCGATGCGGGAGTCGAAGACCTCGTCGATCGCGTCCTGCAGGGCCGGGAAGGGATGCATGCGGCGCGCCAGGCGCTGCTGCCAGCCGTCGCGCACGTCGGACCACAGCACGCAGGCGAGCAGGAAGCTGGGGGCGACCGGCTTGTCCTCGTTGACGCGGCGGTCGGTGTCCTGCAGCGCGGCGCGCACGAAGGGCTGCTCGGCGCGTTCCACCACGAGGTCCAGCAGGGGGTAGATGCCCTGCGCCATGCCCAGCGTCTTGAGCTGCTCGATGGTGGCCAGCGAATGGCCGGTCTGCAGCAGCTTGAGCATCTCGTCGAACAGGCGGCTCTGCGGCACCTCCTGCAGCAGCGGCAGGCTGGGCAGCAGCGGCGCCTTGGTCTTGGGCTCGAACTTGAAGCCGAGCGCCGCGAGCTTGGCCGCGAAGCGCACGGCGCGGATGATGCGCACCGGGTCCTCGCGGTAGCGCGAGGCCGGGTCGCCGATCATGCGCAGCAGCCGCTTCTTGGCGTCCGTGATGCCGCCGTGGTAGTCGACCACGATGCGCCGCTCGGGGTCGTAGTACATCGCGTTGATGGTGAAGTCGCGGCGGGCCGCGTCCTCCTCCTGCGGGCCCCAGACGTTGTCGCGCAGCACGCGGCCGGAGGCGTCCACCGCGTGGTGCATGCCGGCCAGCTCGCTCTTGCTGGTGCGCTCGTTGCCGCTGACCGCCTCGGCCGCCGCGGAATCCAGGTAGGCGCGGAAGGTCGACACCTCGATCACCTCGTGCTCGCGCCCGCGGCCGAACACCACGTGCACGATGCGGAAGCGCCGGCCGATGATGAAGGCGCGCCGGAACAGGCTCTTGACCTGCTCCGGGGTGGCGTTGGTGGCGACGTCGAAGTCCTTGGGCCGCAGGCCCAGCAGCAGGTCGCGCACCGCGCCGCCCACGATGTAGGCCTCGTGGCCCGCTTCCTTGAGGGTGTGCACCACGCTCAGGGCGCGCTCGTCCACCAGGGTCGGGTCGATCGCGTGCTGTTCCGGCCCCACTTCCTGCCGCTTGCCGAAACGGGGCTTGCGGCCGGTGGCGCCGGCGATCAGCGTGTCGATGAATTTCTTGATCATTGTCTTGGGAACAGGTCGAGTATGCGCCACCCGCGTTCGAGGGCGAGCGTGCGCAGCCGCGCGTCCGGGTTGGTGGCCACCGGGTGGTCCACCTGCTCCAGCAGCGGCAGGTCGTTGGTCGAGTCGGAATAGAAGGTGGTCTCGACGTCCAGCCAGTCGAGGCCGCGCGCGGCCAGCCACTGGTTCACGCGCACCACCTTGCCCTCGCGCATGGAGGGCACGCCGGCGATCTCGCCGGTGATCCAGCCCGAGGCGTCGCGCTCCAGCTCCACCGCGATCAGCTCGGGCACGCCGAAGGCGGCGGCGATCGGCCGCGTGACCAGCTCGTTGGTGGCGGTGACGATGGCCACCGCGTCGCCCTGCTGCTGGTGCGCGCGCACCAGGTCCAGCGCCGCGGGCCGCAGCGCCGGGTGGATCCACTCGCGCATGAAGCGCTCGTGCGCCTGCTCGTAGGCGGCGCGGCCGCGCGAGCGCACCGCCTCCACCGCGAAGCGCACGTAGTCGTGCACGTCCAGCGTGCCGGCGACGTAGTGCGCGTAGAACTCGTCGTTGCGGCGCTTGAACACGACCGGGTCGGTCCAGCCGATCTGCTGGGTGAACTCGCCCCAGGAGTAGTCGGAGTCGATCGGCAGCAGCGTGTGGTCCAGGTCGAACAGCGTGACTTTCGGGCGGTTCACTCGTTCTCCAGCATGGCCTTGACCAGCGGAATGGTGATGGCGCGCTGCGTCTGCAGCGCGTAGGTGTCCAGGTGGTCCAGCAGCTGCATCAGGCTGCCGAGGTCGCGCGAAAAGCGGTGCAGGATGAAGTCCATCACTTCGTCGCTCAGGAACACGCCGCGGGCGTCGGCGGCCTGGCGCAGCACGGACCGCCGCTCGGGCTCGCTCAGCACGTGCAGCTCGAACACGTGGCCCCATCCCAGGCGCGTGCGCAGGTCCTCGCGCAGCTTCAGGTCCGCCGGCGGCAGCAGGCCGGCGGCGAGCACGCCGCGCTGCAGCGCCTGCGCCTGCACGAACCAGCTGAAGGCGGCGTGCTGCTGCACGGCAGAATACAGGTGCACGTCGTCCATCAGCACGACTGCCCAGCGCTCGTCGAAGCCGGGGGGTTCGGCCAGCGAGGGATCGAGCCAGCCGGCGCGGGCGCCCTGCTCGCGCAGGCTCTCCTCCACCGCCTTGAGCAGGTGGGTCTTGCCGCTGCCGGCCGGTCCCCACAGGTAGGTCGGCACGGGGGAGCGGGTCGGGTTGCCCGCCCACAGCTGCAGGTGCTTCCACGCGGCCTCGTTGGGCCCGGCAAGGAAGCTCGCCAGGCTGGGCGCGCGCGCCAGGCCGATGTCCAGGGGGAGCTGCTTCATGGGCGCCATGTCAGCTGTGGTACAGGCGGCTGCCCAGGTAGCCGCTGCGCACGCGCCGCATCGCCACCAGCAGCACCGCGCTGGCCGGCAGGGCGACCAGCACGCCGACGAAACCGAACACCTGGCCGAAGGCCAGCAGCGCGAAGATCACCGCCAGGGGATGCAGGCCGATGCGCTCGCCCACCAGGCGCGGGGTGAGGTAGAAGCCCTCGAACGCCTGGCCCAGCCCGTAGACGGTGCCCACCATCACGAAGGCCTTGATCGAGGCGAACTCCAGGATGCCGGCGACGATGGCCAGCACCAGGCCGATGCCGAAGCCGATGTAGGGCACGAACATCGCCAGGCCCGTGAAGACGCCGATGGGCACCGCCAGGTCCAGCCCGAACAGCGCCAGCCCCGTGCTGTAGAAGACCGCCATGGTCAGCATCACCAGCAGCTGGCCGCGCAGGTACTGGCCGAGCACCTGGTCCGCCTCCTCGGTGAAGGAATCGACGCTGGGCCGCGCGCGCGGCGGCACCAGCTGCAGCGCCTGGGCGACCACGTGCTTCCAGTCCAGCAGCAGGTAGAACAAGGCGACCGGCACCAGCACCGCGTAGCCCACCACGGTGAGCAGCACGCTGCCGCCCACCTTCAGCGACGACCAGATGGAGCCGAAGCTGTCGCCCCAGTTGGCGTTGAGGTACTCCACCAGCAGCGCGCGCAGGCTGGCCAGGTCCAGCGCGATGCTGACGCCGAACTGCGCGAGCCAGGGCGAGAGGGTGGCGTGCAGCTTGTCCAGCAGCAGCGGCAGCTGTTCGCGGATCAGCGGGATCTCCTTGACCAGCACCGGGATGATCAGCAGCACCAGGCAGAACAGCACGAAGACCAGCAGCAGTTCGACGATCACCACCGCCAGCACCCGCGGCACGCGCCCGGCCCACAGGTCGTCCAGCCGGTCGACCAGGGGCGTGAGCGCGTAGGCCAGCACACCGGCCACGAGGAAGGGCGTGAGCACCGGCCCCAGCGCCCGCAGCGCCAGCAGTGCCAGCAGCGCGATGCCGGCCCAGGCCGCGGCCCGCTTCTGCGTGGAGGTGAATTGCATCCGGGGGAAAAGCCGGCGCCCGCGGGCCGGCCAAGTAAAATCAAGCGCAAATTCTATTCGCCGGCGCTCGAGCTCCGGCCCCCCACCCTCCCATGAAGCCCTCCCCCCTCTCGTACAAGGATGCCGGCGTCGATATCGACGCGGGCGACGCGCTGGTCGAGCGCATCAAGCCGCTCGCCCGGAGGACCCTGCGCGAAGGGGTGCTGGCCGGCATCGGCGGCTTCGGCGCCCTGTTCGAGGTGCCCAAGCGCTACAGGGAGCCGGTGCTGGTGAGCGGCACCGACGGCGTGGGCACCAAGCTGAAGCTGGCCTTCGAGTGGAACATGCACGACACGGTCGGCATCGACCTGGTGGCCATGAGCGTCAACGACGTCCTGGTGCAGGGCGCCGAGCCCCTGTTCTTCCTGGACTACTTCGCCTGCGGCAAGCTGGACGTGGACACGGCCGCGGCGGTGGTCGGCGGCATCGCGCGGGGCTGCGAGATCTCGGGCTGCGCGCTGATCGGCGGCGAGACGGCGGAGATGCCCGGCATGTACCCGGCGGGCGAATACGACCTGGCCGGCTTCGCGGTCGGCGCGGTGGAGAAATCGAAGATCCTGGGCGGCCAGGACGTGCAGGCGGGCGACGTCGTGCTGGGCCTGGCCTCCAGCGGCGTGCACTCCAACGGCTTCTCGCTGGTGCGCAAGTGCATCGAGCGCGCCGGCACGCAGCTTCCCGCCACCCTAGACGGCAAGCCTTTCCGCCAGGCGGTGATGGAGCCCACGCGCATCTACGTGAAGCCGGTGCTCGCCGCCCTGGCGAAGCACGCCGGCATCAAGGCGCTGGCGCACATCACGGGCGGCGGCCTGCTGGAGAACATCCCGCGCGTGCTGCCCGAGGGGCTGGCCGCGCAGCTGAAGAAGGGCAGCTGGCCGCGCACCGAGCTGTTCGCCTGGCTGCAGGCCACGGCGGCGATCGACGACCAGGAGATGAACCGCACCTTCAACAACGGCATCGGCATGGTGGTCGTCGTGGCGCCGGCCGAAGCGGCCGCCGTCGCGGAGTCGCTGCGCCAGGCCGGCGAATCGGTGCACGAGATCGGCCGCATCGGCCCCCGCGGCGATGGCGCCGCGGTCACGGTTGGCTGACACGCCGGCCGGCCCGCAGTCCGCGCGCGCGCGGCTGCCGGCCAGCATCTGGGCGCTGGGTTTCGTCAGCCTGCTGATGGACGTCTCCTCGGAGATGATCCACAGCCTGCTGCCCGTCTTCATGGTCGCCGGCCTGGGCGCCAGCATGCTCATGGTGGGCCTGATCGAGGGTGCCGCCGAGGCCACGGCGCTGGTCGTCAAGGTGTTCTCCGGCGCCTGGAGCGACTGGTTGGGGCGGCGCAAGCCGCTGGCCGTCCTCGGTTACGGCCTCGGTGCCGCGTCCAAGCCGTTGTTCGCCCTGTCCACCAGCGCCGGGATGGTGCTGGCCGCGCGGCTCATCGACCGGGTCGGCAAGGGCATGCGCGGCGCCCCGCGCGACGCGCTGGTGGCGGACCTGGTGCAGGCGGAGCAGCGTGGCGCCGCCTATGGGCTGCGCCAGGCGCTGGACACCGTGGGCGCCTTCCTCGGACCCATCATCGCCATCGGCCTGAT
>DASWUI010000761.1:0-2592 GCA_036401715.1 Ramlibacter sp.
CTTCACCCACCGCGAGCTCGGGGATCGCCGCCTCGATGTCCAGGCCGGGCTTGGGCCGCATCGTCTGCGCGGTCGCCTTGACGGCCTTCTGGTCGCGCGGGGTGAAGGCGCGCAGCGCATGCTGCACGCGGTTGCCCAGCTGGGCCAGCACCGAATCCGGGATGTCCAGCGGGTTCTGCGTCACGAAGTACACGCCGACCCCCTTGGAACGCACCAGCCGCACCACCAGCTCGATCCGCTCCACCAGCACCTTGGGCGCCTCGTCGAACAGCAGGTGCGCCTCGTCGAAGAAGAACACCAGCTTGGGCTTGTCGAGGTCGCCCACTTCCGGCAGCGTCTCGAACAGCTCGGACAGCATCCACAGCAGGAAGGTCGCGTACAGCCGGGGCGAGTTCAGCAGCTTGTCGGCCGCCAGGATGTTCACCACCCCGTGCCCCCGCGCGTCGGTCTGGAGGAAGTCCTCGATGTTGAGCATCGGCTCGCCGAAGAACCGGTCGCCGCCCTGCGCCTCGATCTGCAGCAGCCCGCGCTGGATGGCGCCCACGCTGGCCGCGCTGATGTTGCCGTACTCGGTGGTGAAGCTCTTCGCGTTCTCGCCCACGTACTGCAGCATCGCCCGCAGGTCCTTCATGTCCAGCAGCAGCAGGCCGTTGGCGTCGGCGATCTTGAAGACGATCTGCAGCACCCCGGCCTGCGTCTCGTTCAGGTTGAGCATGCGGGCCAGCAGCAGGGGCCCCATGTCCGTGATGGTCGCGCGCACCGGGTGGCCCTGCTCGCCGAACACGTCCCACAGCGTGGTAGGACAGGCCAGCGGCTCCGGCGAGGGCAGGCCGCGGTCCTTGATCGCCTGCGCCAGCTTGCCTTCCAGCCTGCCCGGCTGGCTGATGCCGGTGAGGTCGCCCTTGATGTCCGCCAGGAACACCGGCACCCCGATGCGGCTGAAGCTTTCCGCCAGTTTCTGCAGCGAGACCGTCTTGCCGGTCCCCGTGGCCCCGGTGACCAGCCCGTGCCGGTTGGCCAGCGCCGGCAGCAGGTGCGCTTCGGTTTTTCCGTGTTGGGCGATCAGCATCGGTTCGGCCATGGTGCGAAAAGTAGAATGAGAGTATTCGAAGCGTAACCGAGAAGAGCAAAAGGACAGATTCGTGGCCGGACACAGCAAATGGGCGAACATCCAGCACCGCAAGGGGCGCCAGGACGAGAAGCGGGGCAAGATCTGGACCCGCGTGATCCGTGAAATCATGGTCGCGGCGCGCCAGGGCGGCGGCGACCTGTCGGCCAACCCGCGGCTGCGGCTGGCGGTGGAAAAGGCCAAGGCGGCCAACATGCCCGCCGACACGATCAAGCGCAACATCGACAAGGCCACCGGCAACCTCGAAGGCGTGAGCTACGAGGAAATCCGCTACGAGGGTTACGGCATCGGCGGCGCGGCGATCATCGTCGACACCATGACGGACAACAAGGTGCGCACGGTGGCCGAAGTCCGGCACGTGTTCAGCAAGTACGGCGGCAACATGGGCACCGAAGGCTCGGTGGCCTTCCAGTTCAGGCACTGCGGCCAGCTGATCCTCGCCCCCGGCACCAGCGAGGACAAGGTGATGGAAGTCGCGCTGGAAGCCGGCGCGGAGGACGTCATCACCGACGACGACGGCGCCATCGAGGTGATCACCGCCCCCGGCGACCTGGAAACGGTGAAGAATGCCCTGGAAGCCGCCGGCCTGAAGCCGGAAGTCGCCGAAGTCACCATGCGCCCCGAAAACACCATTCCGCTGTCCGGCGAGGACGCCGCGCGGATGCAGAAGATCATCGACATGCTGGAAGACCTGGACGACGTGCAGAACGTCTACCACAACGCGGAAATCTCGGAGTGAAAGTACTGGTCATCGGCGGCGGCGGCCGCGAGCACGCGCTGGCGTGGAAGCTGGCGCAGTCGCCCAAGGTGCAGGCGGTCTACGTCGCGCCGGGCAACGGCGGCACCGCGCTCGACCCCCGGCTGGAGAACGTGCCGATCACCGACCTGCGGCAGCTGCGCGACTGGGCGCTCAAGCAGAAGATCGCGCTGACGGTGGTCGGGCCCGAGGCGCCGCTGGCCGCCGGCGTGGTCGACGACTTCCGCGCCCACGGGCTGCGCATCTTCGGGCCGACGCAGGCCGCCGCGCAGCTGGAAAGCTCCAAGGCCTTTTCCAAGGCCTTCATGGTCCGCCACAAGATCCCGACCGCCGAATACGAGACGTTCACCGACGCGGCGCAGGCGCATGCGTACGTCGACCGCAAGGGCGTGCCGATCGTGGTCAAGGCCGACGGGCTGGCCGCGGGCAAGGGCGTGGTCGTCGCCACCACCGCGGCCGAGGCGCACGAAGCCATCGACTTCATGCTGCTGGACAACAAGCTGGGCGTGACGCACAACGCGGGCGGCGCGCGCGTGGTGATCGAGGAGTTCCTGCAAGGCGAGGAAGCGAGCTTCATCGTCCTGTGCGACGGCAGGAACGTCACCGCCCTGGCGACCAGCCAGGACCACAAGCGCCTGCTCGATGGCGACCTGGGCCCCAATACCGGCGGCATGGGCGCCTATTCGCCCGCGCCCGTGGTCACGCC
>DASWUI010000762.1:0-3652 GCA_036401715.1 Ramlibacter sp.
GGATCGCCGCGATGACGGCGGCACTGTCGTACTCGTTCAGGCCGTCCCAGTCGAGGTGCTCGCCGGCATGGTTCATCCCTTCCAGGATGGCCGCCATCGTTTGCTTGTGGCGGCGCAGCGTGCCGGCGATCAGGCCGTCAAAACGCACGCCCTTCTGCGCGAAGTACTCGCCGAGGCGCAGGCTCTGCCGGCGCCCGAGGTCGCTCAGCTGGTCGTAGTCGTCGGCGCCGAAGGAAGCCTGTCCGTGACGGACGAGATAAAGGGTGCCCATGCGGGCATTCTGGCAAACGCGGCGGGTCCACCCGGTCCCAGCGGCGACTTCACTTCTGTTCGGTGACGGCGATGCGCACGGCCAGCGCGCCCAGCACGGTGGCCATCAGGTAGCGTTGCGCGCGCAGCCAGCCGCGGCTGCGCGCGAGGAAGGCCGAGATGCGCGCGGCGCCCAGGATCAGCAGCGCGTTGACCGTGCCACTCACGGCGACCTGGACCACGCCCAGCTGCAGCGCCTGCCACAGCACGCCGCCGCGTTCGGGGTGCAGGAACTGCGGGAAGAAGGAGACGTAGAAGATCGCCACCTTCGGGTTGAGCAGGTTGGTCAGCAGGCCCATGCGGAACAGGCGGCCGCGCGTGTCCACCGGCAGCTCCCGGGTGACGAAGGGGCTGGAGCCGCCCGGCCGCAGGGCGTCCCACGCGAGCCACAGGAGGTAGGCGGCTCCCGCGATGCGCAGCGCATCGAAGGCCAGCGGCACGGCGATGAGCAGGGCCGTGAGCCCGAGGGTGGCGGCGAGCAGGTGCGCGACGAAGCCCAGCAGCACGCCGGCCAGGGACACGAGCCCCGCGCGCCGGCCCTGCGACAGGGTGCGCGACACGCAATAGATCATGTTGGGGCCGGGCGTCAGCACCAGCACCAGGGCAGTGAGTGCGAAAACGGAGATTTCACCGGAGGACAGCATCAGAGTCCCCCGGAGTCCAGCTTCACGCGCCCCTTGGGCGTTTCGAGCACGGCGCAGAGCCTGGCACTGCCTTGCTTGGTGCCCACGGCGTGCAGGCCCACCGCTTCGTACGCACTGCGCAGCAGCTCGCCCTGCGGGTGGCTGGCCACGAGCGACTGCAGCGTCACGCCCGACTCCGGCAGGCCGGAGGCTGGGTGGGTGGCGCCCCATTCGATCAGGGTCGGCAGCACGCCGGAGAACACGCGCCGGCCGTCCTCGCGCACCGTGATCTGCCATTCGAGCAGGCCGCGCGGCGTCATGCGCGAGGCGGCAACCGCTTCGCCGCTGTCGATGTCCAGCGCACGCAGCGCGGCGAGCGCCTGCCGCACGTCCGGCACGCTGGCGACGAAGTGCAGCAGCCGCGGGCCGCTGCGGGCGAGCGTGTCGCGCACCGTCTCGTCGTCCAGGTCGAACCAGCGCCGCGCGCGTTGCGGCGCGCGCTCCGGCTGCACGGCGATGATCTCGAAATAGGCCCGCGGGTAGTCGACGGTGGCGATGCGCAGCAGGCGGTTGTGCGTGCCCATCAGCGGGTGCTCGCCCCCGGGTCCGGGCACGACGCCGAGCGTCGCCTCGCACCACGCAACGCCTTCCTCCAGCGAGGCGGCGCCGACGATCAGGTGGTCGATGCGCGCGGCCATCTCAGATCTCCACCGTGCCGCGGATGCAAGTCACGGAATCGCCGCCGATCCAGGTCTCGCCGGCCGCGTCGCGCTCCACGTGCACGCGACCGGCCCGGCCGAGCGCGGTGCCCTGGCTGGCGATGTAAGAGTGCGGGGCCAGGCCGGCGCCGATCAGCCATTGCGCCAGCGCGGCGTTGAGGCTGCCGGTGACCGGGTCTTCCGCCATGCCGTTGTTGCCGGGAAAGAAGGCGCGCACTTCGAAAGCGCAGTCGTCGCCGGGCGTGCGCGAGCCCACGACGCCGACCTTGCCGCGCGGGCCGACCACGCCGACGTCGAGGCCGGCCAGCACGCTGCCATCGGGCCTCAGAGCGAGGACCTGCCCGGCCGACTCCAGCATCACGCCGCGCCAGTTCGGCCCGTTGTCGCACCAGGCGTGGCCGACGATGTCGGCACGCGCAATGCCGAGGCCGCGCGCGATCAGCGCCACGTCCTCCTCGGGCAGCGGCCCGCTCTTGCGCAGCGGCGGGGCGGCAAAGGCGAGCCGATCGCCCGAGCGCTTGAGCTTCACCAGGCCGACGCCGCATTCCTGCACGATGAACTCGCCGCGCGGCCGCCCGCCGGCCTGCAGCCAGGCATGGCAACTGCCCAGCGTGGGGTGGCCCGCGAACGGCAGCTCGCGGCCGGGACAGAAGATGCGCAGGCGGTAATCGGCCCCGGGCTGCGTCGGCGGCAGCAGGAAGGTCGCTTCCGACAGGTTGGTCCAGTTGGTGAACGCCTGCATCTGCTCGGTGGACAGTCCCCGGCCATCGAGCACGACCGCGACCGGGTTGCCGCGGTAGGGCGTGGCGGTGAAGACGTCGACTTGCTGGAAAGCTCTCTGGGTCATGGTCAGCTCAGGGGAAGGTCGAGGACGCCACGGGCGGCGGGCAGGCTGCGGATGCCTTCATACCAGCGTTGCAGGTGCGGGCGGGGCGGATGGGCGAAAGGCAGGCCCCACCAGCGGTGCATCTCGCAGGCGATCGGGAGGTCGGCCATGGTCAGGGCGTCGCCCGCCATGAAGGCGCGGCCGGCCAAGTGCGCGTCCAGCATCTCGATCAGCGGTTCGGTCTCCGCGATCGAATGCGCGATCGCGCCGGGGTCCCGCTCCTGCTCCGCAGTGCGAACCACCTGCCAGAACGCGGGCCGGCCGGCGGGGTTCAGCGTGGTCTGCTGCCAGTCCATCCAGCGTTCCGCGTCGAAGCGCCGCTGCAGCTCGCGGGGATAGAGGCTGCCCTCGCCGTGTTTCGCGCAGAGATAGCGCACGATGACGTTCGACTCCCACAGCACGAATTCGCCGTCCGCGATCGTGGGCACCAGCGCGTTGGGGTTGCGCGCCAGGTACCCGGGCGTGCGGGTGATGCCGAAATCGCGTCCGGCGTCGACGCGTTCGAAGGGCAGCTGCAGCAGCTGCGCGGTGAGCACGACCTTGCGGACGTTGATCGACGAGATGCGGCCCCAGATCTTCAGCATGGCGTCGCCGGCAGGTTCTCGCGGATGGTGGCGGCCAGGGCGGCGATGCCGGTGGCGATCTGCTCCTCGCTGGCCGTGACGAAGGACAGGCGCAGCGTGCGCGCGTCCGGCGTGTCCGCGTGGAAGGCGGCGCCCGGCACGAAAGCCACGCCGCGCTCCACCGCCTTTGGCAGCAGCGCGGCGGCGTTCATGCCCGCCGGCAGGTGCGCCCACAGGAACATGCCGCCGTCGGGCGCGTTCCAGCCGACGCCCAGTCCCTGCATCTCGCGCTGCAGCGCGGCCAGCATGGCATCGCGCTGCGCCTTGTAGAGCGCGCGGATGGTGGGCACGTGGCGGTCGAGGAAGCCGCCTTCCAGCACCTCGGCCACCATGCGCTGGTTGAAGCCGGGGCTGTGCAGGTCGGCCGCCTGCTTGGCCTGCAGCAGCTTGGGCATGACCTGCGGGGGCGCGACGATGTAGCCCAGGCGCAGGCCGGGGGCGAGCACCTTGGAGAAGGAGCCGAGGTAGATCGTCCCTTCGGGATTCCGCGCT
>DASWUI010000763.1:0-5305 GCA_036401715.1 Ramlibacter sp.
AGACCTGGGAGGAGGCGGGGCTGCGCCTGGCGCAGCTGCAGGGGCTGCGGCACGGCGGGCGCATCCTGACGCGGCGCCCGTTCCGCGAGGTGCCGCACGGGTACGTGGTGGAAGTCCTCGACTGGTACGCCTGCACGCTTCCCCAGGGGGTGCTGCCGGCCAACCAGGACGGGGAAGTCGCCGCCTTCCGGCGCATGGACGAGGAGGACCTCGCGCGGCGCCTGGAACGCGACGAGTTCACCGTCGACGCCGCCCTCATCCTGCTGGCCGCCTACGGCGGGCCCTGAGCGGCCGCTGAGTTGTCCATTCCTACAGCAGCTTGGCTTGGCCGCTTGCAGCCGGGCTGGACCGCGGACCCTAGAGTCCTGCCCATGCGGGGCCCCGGGAGGGCGTGCCGCCTGGAGAAGCAGCAATGACGTTTCGCGCCTACATCGTGGAGGACAGCTCGACGATCCGGGACAACCTGATCGACACCCTCAAGGAGCTGGCGAGGATCGAGCCGGTGGGCACCACCGAATCCGAGCACGAAGCCAGGCGCTGGCTCGAACAGCACGACTGGGACCTGGCCATCATCGACCTGTTCCTGCGCGAGGGCAGCGGCATGAACGTGCTGGATGCCTGCCGCAAGCGGCGCAAGGACCAGAAGGTGGTGGTGCTGAGCAACCATTCCTCGCGCGACGTGCGCTGGCGCTGCATGCAGCTGGGCGCGGATGCGGTGTTCGACAAGTCGACCGAGCTGGAAGCGCTGGTGGACTTCTGCGCCAGGCGCGCCGCGCAGCCCGCGCAGCCGGCGGCGGACGCCGCGCTGCCGGCCACCCCGCAACCCGGCGTACAGGCGGCGGCGTAGCGCTGCCGCTTACTGCAGCGCGCCCTCGGAGCTGCCCGGCACGCGGAAGCGCGTGGGCGAGAGGGCCCCGGCCGAATCGAGGATGGGATAGGCGATCGAGCAGATGTGCGAGTTGATGCGCTTGAGGTCGCTGATCAGGTCCAGGTGCAGCGAGCTGGTCTCGATGCTCTGCACCGTGTTCTCCGTCAGGCGCGTGAGGTGCGTGCCGGCATAGGCGCGCTCCAGGTCGCGAAAGCGCGCCTTCTCCTCCAGCAGCTTCTGCGCGTCGCGCACCGAGCCGTTGAGGAACACGCTCATGCCCAGGCGCAGGTTGTCCACCAGGCGCGCGTGCAGCTCGCAGATCTCCGCCATGCCCGCGTCGGAGAAGTTGCGGGCCTTCTTGATCTTCTTGTCCTCGATGTCCAGCAGCACGCGCTCGATGATGTCGCCGATCTGCTCCATGTTGATCGTGAAGCTGATGATGTCGGTCCAGCGCCGGCTCTCCTCCTCGCCCAGCGCTTCCCGCGAGATCTTCGTCAGGTAGTACTTGATCGCCGAATAGAGCTGGTCGACGGTGTCGTCCATGCGCCGCAGCTCCTCGGCCAGCCGCAGGTCGTTGTCCTTGATGACGCGCAGCATCCCCAGCAGCATGGTTTCCACCACGTCCGCCTGGTGCAGCGCCTCGCGCGCCGCGTTGGAGATGGCCAGCGAGGGGGTCGCGATCGCGGACGGGTCCAGGTGGTGCGGCCGGCCGGCCACCATGTTGCGGTCCGGCTTGGGCAGCCACTGCTCCACCCAGCGGGCCACCACGTGCGTGAAGGCCAGGAACATCAGCGCGATCAGCACGTTGAAGACCAGGTGGTAGAGCACCACCACCGTCGCGGGCTCGGGCAGGTAGGGCTTGAGCGTGCGGATCCAGAACGCCGCGAAGGGCGCCGCCAGGATCACGCCCACGATCTTGAACACCAGGTTGCCCATGGGCACCTGCCGCACTTCCACCGAGGACTTGGCGGTGGCGAGCACGCCCAGCAGGCCGCTGCCGAGGTTGGCGCCCAGGGTCAGGCCCAGCGCCACGTCCAGCGGGATCGCGCCGGAGGCCGCCAGCGTGGCCGTGAGCAGCACGATGGCCAGGCTGGAATAGGCGATCACGGACAGCACGGCGCCGACCGTGATCTCCAGCAGGATGTCGCTGGACAGGGACAGCAGCAGCGCCTGCACCGCCGGCGACTTCACCATGATGGCGGTCGATTCGGACACCAGCCGCAGCGCCAGCAGCATGAGCCCCAGCCCGATCAGCACGCGGCCGAAGCGCCCGAGCGGGGTGGCCTGGCGCGTGATGAACAGCACCACGCCCACGAAGATGAACAGCGGCGACAGCCAGGACAGGTCGAAGGAGAACACCACCGTCATCAGGCTGGTGCCGACGTCGGCGCCCAGCATCACGGCCAGCGCGGTGGGCAGGGCGACCAGCCCCTGGCCGACGAAGGAGGAGACGATCAGCGCCGTGGCGGTGCTGGACTGCACCAGCGCGGTGACGCCCAGGCCCGCCATGGCGGCGGCCGGGCGCGTGTCGATGCTGCGTGCCAGCACCTGGCGCAGGTTGCCGCCGAAGACCCGGAGGATGCCGGTGCGTACGAGATACGTGCCCCAGACCAGCAGCGCAACGGCTGCCAGCAGGTTCAGCAGATGCTTCATGTTTGAAACGATGATACGCCGCACCCCGGCTGGGCCGTGTCAGGGTGAATCCCGTCGGCGCGCCGGGAACCAAACCCGCTGCGCCGGAACAACGGTCAGCGGGAACGCCGCACGCGCAGCAGCTCGTCGAGCACCAGGCAGACCGCGCCGATGGTGATTCCGGCGTCGGCCACGTTGAAGGCCGGAAAGTACCAGCCGCGCCAGTGGAACTGCAGGAAGTCCACCACGTAGCCATGCAGCAGGCGGTCGATCACGTTGCCCACCGCCCCGCCGAGGATGCACGCCAGGGCGAAGGAAAACAGCTTCTGCCCCGGATGCGTCTTCAGCAGGTACAGGATGAACAGCGTCGCGCCCACCCCGATGCCGGTGAACAGCCAGCGCTGCCAGCCCGAGGCGGCGGCCAGGAAGGAGAAGGCCGCGCCGGTGTTGTGGGCCCGCACGATGTTGAAGAAGGAGGTGACGTAGGTGGAGTCGCCGAGCTGGTAGTAGCCCAGGATCAGCACCTTGGTGAACTGGTCGGCCACCAGGATGATCAGCGCCAGCGCCAGCCAGGGCAGCATGCTGCCCGTGCCGGCACCCCGCATCATGAGCGTGTCGCCCCGGGCCATCAGGCGTGCACCCGGGCTTCGCCGGCCCCGAACAGGTTGCTCACGCAGCGGCCGCACAGGGTGGGGTGCGCCGCGTCCTGGCCCACGTCCGTGCGCCAGTGCCAGCAGCGCTCGCACTTGGTGTCGGCGCTCGGCGTGGCCTGGACGGCCAGCGCCTCGCCCTGCCGCAGCTTCACGTCGGAGGCGATGAAGACGAACTTCAGGTCGTCGCCCAGCCCCGAGAGCAGCCGGTGGTCGTCGGCCCCGGCGGTGATCACCAGGTTGGCCTGCAGCGAGGAGCCCACCTGGCCCTTCTCGCGCAGGGCCTCGATCTCCTTGTTGGCCGCGTCGCGGATCTCGCGGATGCGGTTCCACTTCGCCAGCAGCGCGGCGTCGGGGCCGCCGATCTCCGCGTATTCCTCCAGGAAGATGGACTCGGAGTCGCCGAACACCTTCCACGCTTCCTCGGCGGTGAAGCTGAGGAAGGGCGCCATCCAGCGCAGCATGGCGTGCGTGATGTTCCACAGCACGGTCTGGGCGCTGCGGCGGGCGTGCGACTTCGGCGCCGTCGTGTAGAGGCGGTCCTTGAGCACGTCCAGGTAGAAGGCGCCCAGGTCCTCGGAGCAGTAGACCTGCAGCTTGGCGACAACCGGGTGGAACTCGTACACCTCGTAGTGCGCCAGCACCTCGGCCTGGAACTCCGCCGCGCGCGCCAGGGCATAGCGGTCGATCTCCAGCAGCTCGGCCAGCGGCACGGCGTCCCTGGCCGGATCGAAGTCGCTGACGTTGGCCAGCAGGAAGCGCAGGGTGTTGCGGATGCGGCGGTAGGCGTCCACCACGCGGGCCAGGATCTTGTCGTCGCCGGCGATGTCGCCCGAGTAGTCGGAAGCGGCCACCCACAGGCGGATGATCTCGGCGCCCAGCTTGCTGCTGACGGCCTGCGGCTCGATGCCGTTGCCCAGCGACTTGCTCATCTTGCGGCCCTGGCTGTCCACGGTGAAGCCGTGCGTGAGCAGCCCGCGGTAGGGCGCCCGCCCGTACATGGCGGCGGCGGTCAGCAGCGACGAGTGGAACCAGCCGCGGTGCTGGTCGTGGCCTTCCAGGTACAGGTCGGCTTCCGGCCCGTTCTCGTGCGCGGCGCCGGCGTGCGAGCCCTTGAGCACCGTCGTGTGCGTGGTGCCGGAGTCGAACCACACCTCCAGGATGTCGGTGCTCTTGGTGTACTGGGGCGCGTCGGGCGCGGCACCTACCTTGGCGAGGATCTCCTCGGTGCCGGCCTTGCTCCAGGCCTCGATGCCGCCCGCCTGCACCATCGCGGCGGCGACGTCGAGGATCTCCATGGTCTTCGGATGCAGCTCGCCGGTGTCCTTGTGCAGGAAGAAGGGCAGGGGCACGCCCCAGCTGCGCTGGCGGCTGATGCACCAGTCGGGCCGGCCGGCGATCATGTCGCGCAGGCGGGCCTTGCCGTTCTCCGGGTAGAAGCTGGTTTCCTCGATCGCCGCCAACGCCATCTGGCGCAGGGTCTTCGGTGCCTTGTCCTTCGTGAAGACGCCCTCGCCTTCGTCCATGCGGATGAACCACTGGGCCGCGGCGCGGTAGATCACGGGCGTCTTGTGGCGCCAGCAGTGCGGATAGCTGTGGACGATGTTCTCGGTGGTGAACAGGCGGCCGGCCGCGTCCAGCGTGCCGATGATGTGCGGCACCGCCTTCCAGATGTTCTCGCCGCCGAACAGCGCGAAGTCGGCGGCATACGACCCGTTGCCCTGCACCGGGTTCAGGATGTCGTCGTACTTCATGCCGTGGGCCACGCAGCTGTTGAAGTCGTCCAGGCCGTAGGCGGGCGAGGAGTGCACGATGCCGGTGCCGTCCTCGGCGGTGGCGTAGTCGGCCAGGTACACGGGCGCCAGGCGCCGGTAACCGGCGTCCACCTCGTACAGCGGATGGCGGAACTCCAGGCCGCCGAGGTTCTTGCCCTCGGTGGTGGCCAGCACCTTGCCTTCCAGCTTGTAGCGGGCGAGCGCCTTTTCCACCAGCACCTCGGCCAGGATCAGCTTGCCGCGCGGCGTGTCGACCAGCGCGTAGACGATCTCGGGGTTGAGGTTCAGCGCCTGGTTGGCGGGGATGGTCCAGGCGGTGGTGGTCCAGATGACGGCGAAGATGTCTTCGCTCCCTCTCCCGCTTGCGGGAGAGGGCTGGG
>DASWUI010000764.1:0-2219 GCA_036401715.1 Ramlibacter sp.
ACTGACCAGCATGGCCGACCAGGACCACGAGTACGGCTTCGGCACGCGCGCGATCCACGCCGGCGCGGTCCCCGACCCGGTGACCGGCGCGCGCGCCACGCCCATCCACCAGACCACCAGCTTCGTGTTCGACTCCGCCGAGCACGCGGCCAGCCTGTTCAACCTGCAGACCTTCGGCAACGTCTACAGCCGCATCAGCAATCCCACGGTCGCCGTGCTGGAGGAGCGGGTCGCCTCGCTGGAAGGCGGCCGTGCCGCCCTGGCCTGCGCCACCGGCATGGCGGCGCAGATGACGGCCATCCTCGCGATCCTCAAGTCGGGCGACCACATCGTGGCGGCGTCCACGCTGTACGGTGGCACCGTGGGCCAGCTGGGGATCGGCTTCGGCCGGCTCGGCATCGAGACCACCTTCGTCGATCCCGCGGACCCGGAGAACTTCCGCCGCGCGATCCGGCCGAACACGCGCGCGGTGTACGGCGAGACGCTGGGCAATCCGCTGGTCAACGTGTTCGACATCGAGGCGGTGGCGAAGATCGCGCACGAACACGGCCTGCCGCTGATCGTCGACAACACGGTGGCGAGCCCCTACCTGTGCAACCCGTTCGCCTTCGGTGCCGACATCGTGGTGCACAGCGCCACCAAGTACCTGGGCGGGCACGGCACGACCATGGCGGGCGTGGTGGTCGAGTCGGGCAAGTTCGACTGGGGCAGCGCCCTGGCGAAGGACAAGTTCCCCGAGATGCTGGAGCCCAGCCGCGCCTACCACGGGGTGAAGTTCTACGAGACCTTCGGCGACTTCGGCTACACCATGAAGGCGCGCATGGAGGTGAACCGCACCTTCGGCGGCTCGCTTTCGCCGCTCAACGCCTGGCTGATCCTGCAGGGGATCGAGACGCTGCACCTGCGCATGCAGGCGCACTGCCGCAATGCACGCCGCGTCGCGGAGTTCCTCAGCGAACATCCGCTGGTGGGCTGGGTGAACTATCCCGGCCTGGAGGATTCGCCGCACCATGCGCTGGCGAAGAAGCAGTTCCGCGCGGTCGATGGGCGCCCCGGCGCTTCCGGCATCCTCACCTTCGGCATCCGCGCCGCCGATGCGGTGAAGGCGGGCGAGCGCTTCATCGATGCCTGCGAGTTCCTCAGCCACCTCGCGAACATCGGCGACGCGAAGACGCTGGTGATCCACCCGGCGTCCACCACGCACCGGCAGCTGGACGAGGAGGAACTGGCCCGCGCCGGCGTCCGCCCGGACATGATCCGGCTGTCGGTGGGCATCGAGGACGCCGAGGACATCCTGTGGGACCTGGACCAGGCGCTGCGCAGGGCGGTGTGAGGCCGCCTGGATCGAGGTATTCGGACATGTCATCCCGGGCCTGACCCGGGATCCATGGAGCCGCGTCCGGGCGCGCGCCTGGATCGCGGGTCGAGCCCGCAATGACAGGGTCCGGGGTCAGGTCACCTCAACCGGCGCGTTCCAGCCAGAAGAACAAGCCCGGAATCGGCTGCCGCTCCTCCTCGCGCACCGGCCGGCGTTCCATCGCCGTGACGCGGAATCCGTGCTCCTGCGCCAGCCGCCGCACGCCCTGTCCGGAGTGCGCGTAGCGCAGCGTCGGCCGCAGCGCCAGGTCCGCCCCGGTGCTTTCCTCCACCGTGAACGCGAACACGCCGCCGGTGGGCATGCGCTGCGCCAGCGCGCGGAATACCCGGTCGAGCGCGCCGACGTAGATGAAGACGTCGGCGGCGAGCACGCAGTCGAAGTGCCGGTCGGAATCCTCCAGGAAGTCGAGTACGTCCGCCTGCTGCAGCGTGTCGTACACGCCCCGCGCATGCGCCTGCTCCAGCATGTTGGCCGACAGGTCCACGCCCGTGAGGCGCTCCGCCAGCGGGCGCAGCAGCACCCCGCACAGGCCGGTGCCGCAGCCGAGGTCCAGCGCCTCGCGGAAGCGCCGGCCTTCCGAGGCGATGCGCTGCACCAGCACCTGGGGCGCGTCGTAATGCAGGTCCCGCAGCACGTGCGCCTCGAAGCCGGCGGCATAGCCGTCGAACAGCGCCTGCACGTACTGGCGGGGCGGGGTCGCCGGTGCCTCCCCGCCTTCCAGCGCGGCGAGGTAGTAGCCAAGCAGGGTCGCATCGCCGCCGCGCCGCAGGGACTCCCGCCAGGACGCCGCGGCTTCCCCGGGCCGGCCCAGTTCCCGCAGCACCGTGCCGCGGAACATCCA
>DASWUI010000765.1:0-2652 GCA_036401715.1 Ramlibacter sp.
CCGCCATGACCGCGCAGGCCGCTCCGGCGGCGCCCGGGGAGCAGGTCGCGCTGCGCCAGGGCACCACCGCCAACGTGGGCGGCCTGTGGTGCGGCGCGGGGCTGCTGCGGGACTTCACGCTGGAGATCGCGCAGCACTACCAGAACGTGCAGGGCAAGCTCATGCGCAAGTCGCGCGTGCGTGAAATCACCGGCCACGTCGACGGCATGGTGGTGCGCACCGACCCGCAGCGTGACCACACCATGGAACTGCTGGCGCAGGGCAACGAGCTGCGCATCGTCGGCGCCACCGGCATGCTGGCCCTGGCCAAGGGCCAGTTCTTCACCCGCGCCGCCGGCGGCAGCTGCACGCGTTGACAGCGGCGGCCTGGCTGTGGGTGCCCATCGTCCTGTGGGCGGCACTGGCGCAGACCGCACGTAACGCCGCCCAGCGCTCCCTGGTCGCGCAAGCCGGCACCCTGGGCGCCACCCTCTCCCGCTTCCTCTACGGGATCCCCTTCGCGGCCGCGTGGGTGTTGCTGCTGCACCGGCTGCCCGCGACCGCGGCCGGCATTCCCGCCTTCGGCGCCGGCTACTTCGGCTGGCTGCTGCTGGGGGCGCTGGGACAGCTGGCGGCCACCGCCTTCCTGCTGGCGGCGATGAAGCAGCGCAACTTCGTCGTCGGCGTGGCCTACTCGAAGACCGACGCACTGCAGGTGGCGCTGTTCGGCTCGCTGTTCCTGCGCGAGCTGCCCGGCGTGGTGACGCTGATCGCCATCGCGCTGGCCACCGCCGGGGTGATCATGCTGTCGCTGCCGCAGAAGGGCGCCGTCCCGGAAGGCCGCGCCTGGACCTCCGGCGCCGCCTGGTACGGCCTCGCGTCCGGCGCGGGCTTCGCCCTGTCCGCCGTGGGCTACCGCGGCGCGGCGCTGCAGATCCCGGACAGCTCGGCCTGGATGGCGGGTGCCTGGGGCGTGCTGCTGGCGCAGGGCATCCAGACCCTGCTGCTCGGCGGCTGGCTCGCCTGGCGCGCACGCGATGCGCTGCGTGCCACGGTCACCGCATGGCGCATTTCGACCGTGGCCGGCGCCGCGGGCGCGCTCGCCTCCATCGGGTGGTTCACCGCTTTCGCGCTCACCACCGCCGCCAACGTGCGCACGCTCGGCATGGTGGAGGTCGTGTTCAGCTACCTGGTGTCGCGCCGCCTGCTGCGCGAGAAGCTGGCGCCGGTGGAGCAAGGCGGACTGGCGCTGGTGGTCGCGGGCCTGCTGGCGCTGGGCCTGCGGCTCTGAGGCCCGGCGGCGGCCGCGTCCTACAGCCGCGGCGGCGCGGCCGCGCGAGATTGCAGGCAAGCACTCGAGGACCTTCCGCATGGCCGACAACGATCCCCGCGACATCCCCCGCGCGCACGGCGGGCAGCAACAGCCTTACACCCTGCTCGCGGCACGCGGCCGCGTCTACGCGCGCAACAGCGAGCAGAAGCTCATCGACCTGGGCGAGCTCGCGCGCGCCGACGGCGGCGCCTTCCGCTACCGGCTCGACGGCAACCAGCAATCGGGCAGCGGCTTCTCCACGGAGGAAGAGGCGTTGCGTGACCTCGCGCGCCACCTGCGTTTCCTCTGGCTGGACGGCCAGTTCACCGCGGTGGCGGATGCGCGGGACGATGCCAGCCTCGACCTCGACGGCGCCGTGGAACTCGACATCACCCTCGACGAACTGAAGCCGGGCGAGCGCGCCTACGACGCCACGGTGTAGTCCCGCGGCACGAGGCCCAGCGCCTCCATCGCGGGGTCCAGCGCCTGCGGCTTCTTCCGGTACGCAGCCCAGGGGTCGGACCGCAGGCTTCCCAGGTGGTCCAGGGCGCTCACGATGTTCCAGTGGTCGCCCCCGGTGAGCGCCGGCAGGTCTTCCCAGCGCACCGGCATCGACACCGCCAGCCCCGGGCGCGCGCGTGCCGAGAAAGCCTCGGCGGTCGATTGCACCCAGCCGTTGCGCAGGTAGTCGATGAAGATGCGGCCGACGCGGTTGCGCGGCCCGGACTTCGCCACGAAGCGCTGCGGGATGGTGCGCGCCATGTGCTGCACCACGGCCTCGCAGAAGTCCTTCGCGGTCTCGTACCCGTGGCTCGGCTCCAGCGGGACGAACAGGTGCAGGCCCTTGCCGCCGGTGGTCTTGAGCCAGCTCTGGAGTCCCAGTTCGGCCAGCAGCGCCCGCACCAGCAGCGCTGCCTCCTGCACCTGCGGCCAGGCCACGTTCTCGCCGGGGTCGAGGTCGAAGACCAGCCGGTCGGGCTGCCGGATCGCGCGCGCGGTGGAGTTCCACGTGTGCAGCTCGATCATCCCGAGCTGCGCCGCCGCGAACAGGTCCTGCGCCGTGTCGAAGGCGATCGCCGGCTGGTGGCCGGGCCACAACGCCGGGTCCGTGCCGCGCAGGCCGCGCAAGCCCTCGGGGTGCTGCTGGAACAGCATCGGCCGGGCGATGCCCAGCGGCGCGCGCCGGATGTAGGCGGGCCGGCCCTTCAGGTGCGGCAGCGCCCAGCGCGCCACCTCCACGTAGTAGCGCACGAGGTCCAGCTTGGTCAGGCCGGTGGAAGGGTCGATCACGCGGCTGCCATGGGTGACCTTCAGCGGCGCCGCGCGTTTCGCGCCTGCGGCCGCGCGGGCCTGCTCGCGCT
>DASWUI010000766.1:0-2663 GCA_036401715.1 Ramlibacter sp.
GAACACAAGAACCAGCGCGCCGGCGCCCAGGCGGATCGCGTCGCTCCATGCCACGTACCAGCCGAGCGCGGCCAGCGGCAGCAGGACCACGGCCATGGCCGCCAGGTGGCCGCCGGCCAGCGGCAGCATGGTGGCCAGCACCGCGCGCCCGCGCCGCTCGCTGAGCCCGCTGGCCACCGCCAGCGGCCAGCCCATCGCCGGATTGAGGCCGTGGTAGAGGCCGAGGGCGACGATCGTGAGCCAGAGCGCCGCCGTGGCGCTCAAGCCGAGGGATAGCAGAACGAGTCGGTGGAGCAGTCACCGCCCTGCAGCCGCACCTGGTGCGCTCCGTACTCCGGGCCGAAGTCGACGTAGAACTCGCGGTCGAGCTCCAGCCCGCCGTTCGCCCCGGCCTGGCACATCACCTGCACGCCGGGGATGCCTTCCGGATAGAACTGCGTGTCCCAGCTGCTGTAGAGCGAGTTGGTGAAGTACACCCGCTTCCCGTCCCGGCTGATCTCGACCATCTGCGGGCCGCCGCCGAAGGGCCGGCCGGTGGGATGCGGCGCGTGCCGCACGATGCCGCCGACGTGCACGCTGCCCGCGAGCTTCGGCTCCATCGGGTCCGTGACGTCGTACTGGCGCAGCTCGCCCGTGCCCCAGCAGGCGACGTACAGGAAGCGGTCGTCCAGCGACAGGTCGATGTCGCTCACCAGCGGCGGCACGGCGCCGAAGCCCTTGAGCAGGGGCGGCAGGTTGTCGGCGGCGGCGGGCTCCGGCGGGATGGTCGCGGTCTTGCGCGCGTGGAAGCGCCCGTTCTCCCGGTACCAGGTCCAGATCGAGGCCTCCAGGTTGGTGGTGTCCACCACCACGCCGAGGAAGCCGTACTCGCGCGTCGGGTCGTGCGCCGGCCGGATCTCCAGCGCCATCTGGTGGTTGGCGCCGAGGTCGATGGTCTGCACGTGCCGCCGCTCGCGCAGGTTCCAGAAGTGCAGGGCGTGGCCATACCGGTTGGCCAGCAGGTCCTCCGCCACGATGCCGTTCTCGAACTGGGGCGGCAGCGCCCATTCGCTGGAGACCATGTAGTCGCGCGGCAGGTTCCACCAGAAGTCGTAGTGCTTCGTCTGCGGCCCGCGGTCGATCTCCCAGCGGCCCAGCACCTCGAAGGTCTGGCAGTCCATGATGAAGATGCCGGGCGGCCCCTGCGTGCCGTCGGGGCCGGCGCCGCCGAGCGTGCTGACGTAGATGCCCTCGGGCCCGCAGTGCACGGTGTGCGGTCGCGAATACCCGGTCTTGCGCAGGATCTCGTCCGGCTCGACCGTCTTGATGAGTTTCGGCTTCGCGGGGTCCGGCTGGGTGTCGAACACGTACACGCGCGAGGAGCGCATGCCCGGCACGACCAGGTAGCGGCGCTGCAGGAAGGCGTGGCCGGTGAGGGGCGACAAGGCCGAGCTGCAGGCGTTCCAGCCGAAGTGGTGCAGCTCGTCCCCGCGGTTGGGCAGGTCCACGCGATGGAGCACCGACGCGTAGTGGGGCGAACCCGGGTCCACGTCCACCACCGCCAGCGCATCCGGTCGCGAACGGTCGGGCGACAGCAGCGCGGTGTACGCGATGTGTTCGGGTTCGGCTTCCATCGCCAGGCGCGGCGAGGGGTGGAAGGTCGGGTCGGGGCGCAGGGTTTCGATCATGGCAACTCCTCCGGCAGCGCCGCGGACGCGGCGGCTGCTTCATAGTCGTCGGCCGCGCGGAAACTTCAAGCACGCGAACCTGTGATTCCCTCGATTGCGCCGCGGCGGCATTCGGAGTAGGGTCGTCTCCCCCGTGAAGACCTGCCCCTTCGGCGCCGAGCCGGCCGCGCCCTCCAGCTCCTGGCTGTACCTGCTGGAACGCTTCGACGTGGGCGTCGTGCACATCGACCGCGAACTGCGCGTGGTCGGCATGAACGACTTCGCCCGCCGCAGCCTGCCGGTGCAGGAGAAGCTGCCCTTCGGCAAGATCGTCACCACCTTCCACCCGGAGGCCGCGCGCGCCAAGCTCAAGTTCCTGCTCGGCCAGGCGGAGTGCCCGGTGAACAACGCGCCGCCGATGACGCTGATGATCAACATCCCGGACCGGGTGCTGCTGATCAAGGTGTCGAAGATGGGCGACGCGCAGGCGGCCACCATCGGCTACACGCTGGTCTTCTACGACATCACCGACGTCGTCAGCCACAAGGTGGAGGGCGGGCCGGCCCGCGGGGCCGAAGGCGCCGAGCGCCGGCGGCTGCGCAAGATCCCCACCATCAAGAAGAACCGGGTGCTGCTGGTGGACGTGCCCAGCGTGTCCTTCATCCGCTCCGAGGGCCACTACACCTGGGTGCACACCTCGCAGGGCAGCCAGTTCTGCAACCTGAACATCGGCGACCTGGAAAGCCGCCTGGACCCGCAGCTGTTCCTGCGGGTGCACCGCAGCTACATCGTCAACCTGTCGCAGGTGGACGAGATCGTGCGGGACGACGGCCGCATGACCCTGCGCATGATGGGGTCCACGCCGGTGGACATCCCGGTCTCCCGCGCCAGCGCGCCCCACCTGATGGAGCAGCTCGGCCTGGGCGACGGCGTGGCGCTGCCCACGCGCCCCTGAACCGGCCTTTCGTGCAGCCCGGATGCCGTTCGTGCTGCCGGGCGGCCGTTGGTTGCGCCGCC
>DASWUI010000767.1:0-1509 GCA_036401715.1 Ramlibacter sp.
CCAGCGCCACGAACTGGTGTTCGTCACGCAGATCCGCTCGGTGGACGTCGGGCGCGACGTCGTGATCAAGGCCACCGGCCTGCGCGACTCGGCGATGCTGACCCAGGACGAGAACATCGTCGAGATCCGGTTCGCCGTGCAGTACCGGCTGAAGGACGCGCGGGCGTGGCTGTTCGTGAGCAAGAACCCGGCCGAAGCCGTGGTGCAGGCCGCCGAGACGGCCGTGCGCGAAGTGGTCGGCAAGATGCGCATGGACTCGGCCCTGGCCGAGGAGCGCGACCAGATCGCCCCGCGCGTGCGCACGCTGATGCAGAACATCCTGGACCGCTACAAGATCGGCGCGGAAGTCGTCGGCATCAACCTGCAGCAGGGCGGCGTGCGCCCCCCCGAGCAGGTGCAGGCGGCCTTCGACGACGTGCTGCGCGCCGCGCAGGAGCGCGAGCGCGCCAAGAACGAGGCCCAGGCCTATGCCAACGACGTGATCCCCCGCGCGGTCGGCGCGGCCTCCCGCCTGGCGCAGGAAGCCGAAGGCTACAAGGCCCGCATCGTGGCGCAGGCGCAGGGTGACGGCCAGCGCTTCAAGCTGCTGCTGACCGAGTACCAGCGCTCGCCGCAGGTCACCCGCGACCGCCTCTACCTGGAAAGCATGCAGCAGATCTACAGCAACGTGACCAAGGTGATGGTGGAGTCGCGCGCAGGGGGCAACAACATGCTGTTCCTGCCGCTGGACCGCATCCTGCAGCAGGTCGCTTCCGGCGGCGTGGCCGCCCCGCAGGACACCCCGGCGCCCGCGCAGGTCCCGTCCGGCACCCCGTCCCCGGGCTCGGCGACCGACGCCCGCAACCGCGACAACGCGCGCAGCCGCGAGAGGGAGACGCGCTGATGAACCGCATTGGACTGATCGTCACCTCGCTGCTGGTCGCGCTCGCGCTGCTCAGCTCGATGCTGTTCGTGGTGGACCAGCGCCAGTTCGGCGTGGTCTACGCCCTGGGCCAGGTCAAGGAAGTGATCAGCGAACCCGGCCTGAAATTCAAGCTGCCGCCGCCGCTGCAGAACGTGAGCTACATCGACAAGCGCCTGCTGACGCTGGACAGCGTCGACACCGAGCCGATGCTCACGCTGGAAAAGCAGCGCGTGGTGATCGACTGGTACGTGCGCTGGCGCATCACCGACCCGCTGGCCTACATCCGCAACGTGGGCCTGGACGAGGCCGCCGGCGCCAACCAGCTCAACCGCGTGGTGCGCAACGCCTTCCAGGAGGAGATCAACCGCCGCACGTTGCGCGAGATGCTCTCCACCCGCCGCCAGGACGTGATGAACGAGGTCCAGAAGCAGGTGCTCGAGTCGGTCAAGGGGCGCCAGCCCTGGGGCATCGACATCATCGACGTCCGCCTCACCCGCGTCGACTACAGCGAGGCCATCACCGGCTCGGTGTACGGCCGCATGGAAGCCGAGCGCAAGCGCGTGGCCAACGAGCTGCGCTCCACCGGTGCAGCCGAAGGCGAGAAG
>DASWUI010000768.1:0-2106 GCA_036401715.1 Ramlibacter sp.
CGCGCAGGAATTCCCCCGGCCGCGGCCGGGGCACCTTGATCCAGCCCACCACTTCGTCCGGCGCCAGCACGTTCTTGCGGTAGCCGGTGTAGAACTGCTCCAGCGGCAGGTCGCGATGGCCGCGCACCGAGAGCAGCACGACATGCGCGCCCAGGGCGATCAGCAGCGGCATGGAGTCCCCGATGGGCGAACCGTTGGCCACGTTGCCGCCCAGCGTGCCCGAGTTGCGCACCGGCAGGCCGGCGAAGCGGTTGGCGAAGGCCTTGAGCTGCGGCCGCTGCGCGACCAGGGCCGCGAACGCATCCGTGAGGCTCACCGCCGCGCCGATCGCGATGTGGTTCTCGTACTCCTCCACGCGACGCAGCTCCTCGACGCGCGTGACGTCCAGCACCTGCCGGAACTGCTTGTGCATCTTGGTGACCCACAGGCCGGCATCCGTGCAGCCGGCCACCAGCTGCGCCTGCGGATGGGCGGCGCGCAGCCGCAGGAGCTCGGGCAGGCTGCGCGGATCGAGGTAGGTGCCGGACGCTTCGACCTGCGCGCGCCGGTCGGCCAGCTCGCCGAGCTTCGCGAGGATCGCCTGCTCATCCACCTGCACGCGCGGCAGCTGGCCCATCTGCCGGGCGGCGTCGAGGATGGGCCGGTAGCCGGTGCAACGGCAGAGGTTGCCCGACAGTTCCTCCTGCGCCAGTTCGCGCGTGATCGCCGCGCCGCGGCACACGTGGTTCTGGTACATGCCGAACAGGCTCATCACGAAGCCGGGCGTGCAGAAGCCGCACTGCGAGCCGTGGGCCTGCACCATCGCCTCCTGCGCCGGATGCAGGCTGCCGTCCCCGCCGGCCAGGTCCTCCACGGTCCACAAGGCCATGCCGTCGACCGAATGCGCCAGGCGGATGCAGCTGTTGATCGCCCGGTAGCGCAGGCCGCCCTCGTGCGGCTCGGCCACCACCACGGTACAGGCGCCGCAATCGCCTTCGCCGCAGCCTTCCTTGGTGCCGGTGGCGCCCAGGTCCTCCCGCAGGACCTCCAGCAGCGTGCGGTCGGGTGGTACATTGGTCAAGCTGACGAGTTCGCCGCGCCGAACCAGTCGGATCGTCTTCGCTTCCATGCTTTTGAGTATGGGTCAATTCCAGGGAATGCTGCGAGCTTAGGGACAACCCTCGTGCCTCGCATATGGGCGGTCTTATGGGCGAAATGCAGGCACAGGTATGAGAGAGCAGGCGCTGTTCGACAAGATAGACCTCCACTTGATCCGGGTCTTGCATACCGTGTTGACCGAACGCAGCGTTTCGCGAGCCGCACTGAAGCTGGGCATGTACCAGCCGGCGGTGTCGGCCGCGCTGAAACGGCTGCGCGAACTGGCCGGTGACCCCCTGGTGGTGCGTTCGGGCTCGGCCATGGTGCCCACCGATGCCGGGCTGCGCATGATCGAGCCCAGCGCCAGCATCCTGCGGGCCGCCGAGGTGCTGTTCTCGGATGCGCGCGGCTTCGATCCGCAGAGCTCGGCCACCACCTTCCGCGTGGCCGCCGCCGACTACCTGGATCCGCAGTTCCTGCCGCAGCTGGTCGCCGAGGTGAAGGCCCAGGCGCCGCACAGCCAGATCGAGATCCACCCGCTCACCGCCGCCTCCGACTACCACGCGCAGCTGGCGCAGGGCGACGTGGACGTGGTGGTCGGCAACTGGCTCAAGCCGCCCGAGGAACTGCACCTGGGCAAGCTGTTCGCCGACGAGATCGTCTGCCTGGTGTCGCGCGACCATCCGGCCACCAAGCGCGGCTGGACGCAGGAAAGCTGGCTGGAATGCGAGCACGTGGCGCCCACGCCCACCCATCCGGGCGCCCGCGGGGTGATCGACGAGTTCCTGGAAAGCCAGGGACTTGCGCGTAACATCACGGCCCGCTGCCCCCACTTCGGCCTGCTGCCGCGCATCGTGGCGTCGAGCCTGCTCGTGCTGACCACCGGCCGCCAGTTCTGCGAACGCTACCTCGACCTGCTGCCGGTGCAGATCCTCGAATGCCCCGTGCGCTTCCCCGAACTGGTGTACTACCAGCTGTGGCACGAGCGCACGCACCAGTCCGCCGCCGGCCGCTGGCTGCGCGAGCGGG
>DASWUI010000769.1:0-2036 GCA_036401715.1 Ramlibacter sp.
CGAGCGGCTGGTGCGGCCGCGCCAAGGCGTGGAGTCATTCCCGGTGGACAGCGGCGGGCCCTGAAGCGCCGTCCCGCACCCACGCCGCCGCCACCGCGGCGCTCGCCAGCGCCAGCACCGCGCTCACGCCCATGATCCAGCGGTAGCCCGCCACGAAGGCTTCCTGCACCGCGGCACGCGCGGCCGGCACGCCCGCGCCGCCGGCAGGCAGCTCGATCGCGGCGAGCCGGTCGCGCTGCTGCCACACCGCACCGGCCAGTTCCGCGGGCACGCCCGCCGCCTCCAGCCCCGCGCGCAGGCGCGGCTCGAACACCGAAGCCATGAGCGCACCGAACACCGCGATGGCCAGCACGCCCGCCACGCGGGACACGGCGTTGTTGACGCCGGAAGCGGTGCCGGACGCATCCGCCGGCACCGAGTTCATCACGGTGGTGGTCAGCGGCGCGGCGGTGATCGCCATGCCCAGGCCCAGCACGGTCACGCCCGGGAAGAAACCGATCCAGTAGCTGCTGTGCGTACCGGGCCAGGCGAGCAGCGCGAAGCCGGCCGCCGCCACCAGCGGTCCCAGGACCAGCGGCCCGCGCGCGCCGCGCCGGTCCACCAGCCCGCCCGCCCAGCGCGAGAGCACGAACATCACCAGGATGAAGGGCAGCAGCGCGGCCCCGGCGGCGGTGGCCGAGAGGCCCTGCACCTGGATCAGGTTGAGCGGCAGGAAGAACAGCCCGCCGCCGAGCGCGGCGTAGAGCAGCAGCGTGAGCAGGTTGGCCCCGGCGAAGTTGCGCTCGCGCAGCAGGGCGAGC
Source organism: Ramlibacter sp. (assembly GCA_036401715.1). Classification (GTDB taxonomy): domain Bacteria; phylum Pseudomonadota; class Gammaproteobacteria; order Burkholderiales; family Burkholderiaceae_C; genus Ramlibacter. Next base: position 801 of record DASWUI010000769.1, read on the forward strand.
GGCAGCATGGGCGCGCTGCGCGCCCGCTCGGTGAACAGGAAGGCGGCCAGCCCGGCCAGCCCCACGGCGAGCGCCGCCAGCACCGGCGGCGCGCCCCAGCCGCGCGCGGGCGCCTCGATGAAGAAGAACACGCAGCCGGCCAGGGCGACGGTGGCGAGCGCCGCCCCCGGCACGTCGAGCCGCGGCGAGCCGGCGCGGCGGCTTTCCGGAACGTGCCGCCACGCGATCCAGCCCACCAGCGCCGCCACCGGCAGGTTGACGGCGAAGGCCCAGGGCCAGGAGAAGCGATCGATGAGGAAGCCGCCCAGCAGCGGGCCGACCGCCGAGGTGATGCCGCTGAAGCCGGCCCAGGTGCCGAAGGCGCGGCCCCGCTCGCCTTCCGCGAAGGACGCGCTGATCAGCGCCAGGCTGCCCGGCACCAGCAGCGCCGCGCCCATGCCCTGCACCGCGCGGGCGGCGATCAGCTGGTGCACCGTCTGCGACAGCGCGCAGGCCAGCGAGGCCGCGGCGAACAGGGCGACGCCCTGCAGGAACACGCGCCGCCGCCCGAAGCGGTCGCCCAGCGCGCCACCCGCCAGCAGCAGCGCCGCGAGCACCAGGGCATAGGCCTCCACCACCCACTGCACCTCGCCCGCGGAGGCGCGCAGCGCCTGCTGGATCGCGGGCAGCGCGACGTTCACCACGGTGCCGTCCACGAAGGCGAGGCTGGAGCCCAGGATGGCCGCGGCGAGCACCCAGCGCTGCTGCGCCGGCCCGCAGGGCGCCTCGGGCGCGCCCGGCACGCCCGCCACGTCGCAGGGCAGGCGCGAGGCGACGCTCATGCCAAGGCCCGGTTGAACTCGATCACGGCGCGCTCCTGGGGTCGGAAGCCGCCAGCATAGTCCCGGCGCCGCCGCGGCGCCCGCGCAACTCAGTTGGGCGTGTCGGCGTTGGGGAAGAACAGCTGCTCGCCGCCGATTCGGTAGGCCGCGATCGCCTGCTGGCCCGCCGGCGAGGTCACCCAGTCGACGAACTTCTGCGCCTCGGCGGACTTCAGGTGCGGATGCTTTTGCACGCTCACGGCCATCACGCCGTACTGGTTGAACAGCCGCCGGTCGCCCTCGACGAGCACGGCCAGGTCGCCGCGGTTGCGGAAGCTGAGCCAGGTGCCGCGGTCGGCGAGCACGTAGGCACCGGTGGAGGCGCCGATGTTGAGCGCCGGCCCCATGCCGCAGCCGCATTCCTTGTAGCCGGTGC
>DASWUI010000770.1:0-2283 GCA_036401715.1 Ramlibacter sp.
GGGCGTCAAGGCCGCGATCCACCAGAACCACGGCCTGCTGACCTGCAGCCGCCACAGCATCGAGGCCGCAGCCTTCTGGTTCATCGCCCTCGAGCGCTGCTGCCGCCAGCAGCTGATGGTGGAAGCCACCGGCGCCACGCCGGTGCTGGTGAGCCCGGAGCGCTCGCGCTACAGCCACGACCACGTGGGCAGCGAGTACATCGGCTGGCTGCACTTCCAGCCGATCTGGGACAACCTGGTCAAGACGCAGCCCGACATGTTCGAGTAAGGAGCCGGCGCGGCCCGCTGCACGCCGCAGCCGGGCCCGCGCGCTCCGCGTCGTTCCCCGAGAGAGACATCACCGCGCCGCCGCACGGCAGGCGCGGTCGCCTGGCCGCGCGCGGTTCTGCGGCCCGAGGAGACATGCATGACAAAGGCGGTCGAAGCCTATTTCGGGCTGCTCAAGCTCACCCTGGTGCTGTGCCTGGCCGGCATGGTGGTGCTGGTGTTCGGCAACGTGGTGCTGCGCTACGTCTTCAACTCCGGCATCACCGTGTCCGAGGAAGTGGCCCGGCTCTTCTTCCTCTACACCACCTTCCTGGGCGCCATCGTGGCCATGCGCGAGCACCTCCACCTGGGCGTGGACTCGGTCGTGCGCCGGCTGCCCCCCGCGGGCCGCAAGGCGTGCATGGTGGCGAGCCACGCGCTGATGCTGTTCGCCTGCGGCCTGTTCCTGCAGGGCAGCTGGGCGCAGGCCGTGATCAACCTGCACGTGAAGATGCCGGTGACGGGGATCTCCATGGCGCTGTTCTACGGCGTGGGCGTGGTGTTCAGCGTGTCGGTGGGCCTGATCCTGCTGCACGACCTGTACCGCGCGCTCACCGGCAGGCTGGCTGCCGACGAGCTCGTGACCGTGCGCGAGACGGAGGATGCGGCCGTGCTGCAGCAGCATGCGGCGCCCGCCGCGGCGCCGCCCGCGCGCCTGCTCGCCACCACCGCGCGTTGAGGAAGCCGCGATGACCATCACCATCTTCCTCGCCTCGCTGCTCGGCACGATGAGCATCGGCATGCCGATCGCCTTCGCGCTGATCCTCTGCGGCGTCGCGCTCATGCTCCACCTGGACATGTTCGACGCGCAGATCATCGCGCAGAACGTCATCAACGGCGCCGACAGCTTCCCGCTGATGGCGGTGCCCTTCTTCCTGCTGGCCGGCGAGATCATGAATGCCGGCGGCCTGTCGCGGCGCATCGTCGCCGTCGCGATGTCGCTGGTGGGCCACCGCAAGGGCGGGCTTGGCTACGTGGCGATCCTGGCCGGCTGCGTGCTGGCCGCTCTGTCCGGCTCCGCGGTGGCGGACGCCGCGGCGCTGGGCGCGCTGCTGGTGCCGATGATGGCGCGTGCCGGCCACGACAAGGCCCGCTCGGCCGGGCTGGTGGCCGCCGCCGGCTGCATCGGCCCGGTGATCCCGCCCTCCATCGGCTTCATCATCTTCGGCGTGGCCGGCGGCCTGTCGATCACCAAGCTGTTCCTCGCCGGCATCGTGCCCGGCCTGCTGATGGGGCTGAGCCTGGCGGCGGCCTGGTGGTGGGTGGTGCGCAAGGACGACGTCGCGCCCCTGCCGCGGCGCACCGGCGGCCAGCGCATGCGCGCGCTGGTGGAAGGCTTCTGGGCCCTGATGCTGCCGGTGCTGATCATCGTGGGGCTGAAGATGGGCGTGTTCACGCCCACCGAAGCCGCCGTGGTGGCCGTCGTGTATTCGCTGTTCGTGGCGCTGGTCGTGTACCGCGAGCTCAAGCCGTCGGACCTGTACGGCCTGTTCCTCGCCACCGCCAAGAGCTCCGCGGTGGTGATGTTCCTGATCGCCGGGGCGCTGGCGTCGGCCTGGCTGATCACGGTGGCCGACCTGCCCGGCCAGCTGGTGGAGCTGCTCGAGCCGCTGATGGAGCACAAGGTGCTGCTGATGTTCGCCATGATGCTGCTGGTGGTGGCGATCGGCACCGCCATGGACATGACGCCCACCATCCTGATCCTGACGCCGGTGCTGCTGCCGGTGGTCAAGGCCGCGGGCATCGACCCGATCTACTTCGGCGTGCTGTTCATCATGAACGCCGCCATCGGCCTGATCACCCCGCCGGTGGGCACGGTGCTGAACGTCGTGGCCAGCGCCGGCCGCATTTCGCTCGAGGACGTGATGAAGGGCGTCTGGCCCTTCCTCCTCGCGGAACTGGCCGTGCTGTTCCTGCTGGTGCTGTTCCCTTCGCTGGTCACGGTGCCGGCGGGCTGGTTCGCGCCCTGATTCCCCC
>DASWUI010000771.1:0-6969 GCA_036401715.1 Ramlibacter sp.
GCTCGACAGCACCCGCCGCATGGCCGCCGACGCCCTGGAACGCGCGAGCAGCACGATGAAGGACCTGCGCTCCGGCGTCTCCGACCGCGCGTGGGCCGCGCAGCGCCACGTGGGCGACTACGCCCTCGCCGGCAAGACCTACGTCGCCGAACATCCGCTGAAGTCCGCGCTGATCGCCGCCGCCGTGGGCGCGTCGGTCGCGGGCCTGGTCATCGCCCTGCGCCATCGCCGCGACCTGCAGGACCGCTACTTCTGAAGCCGGACGCGCCATGGTGCATCCGATCTTCTCGGTCCTGATCGCCAAGCCGGAGCTGGTGATGGAACACGTGGCGGGCTACGCCTCGCTGATGCGGGAGGAAGCGTCCTCGGTCGGCCTGGAGGTCGCCAAGCGCGCGATCGCCTGGGGCGTGACGCTGTTCGCCGCGCTCGTGTTCCTGATCCTTGCCGGCGTGGCCGCCATGCTGGCCGCGGTCCAGGACCAGTTCTCCTGGGCCTTCGTGCTCGTGCCCGCCATCCCGCTGGCGATCTCCATCGCCGCGTTCATGGCGGCGCGCAAGCGCCTGCCGGAGAAGGCATTCACCGAACTGAAGGCACAGCTGGACGCGGATGCGCAGGCGCTGCGCGCGGTTGGTGCGCGTTCATGAGCGAAGCATCGGACAAGCTGGCGCGCAGCCGCCAGGCCATCCTCGAGCACATCGCGCGCAGGCAGCGCAAGCACGACCCGCGCGAGGAGTTGCCGGGCCACGCCTTCACCGACGAGAGCTACGGCTATGTGGACGAGCCCCCGCTGGATCCCGGCGCGGGCTGGTTCGGCCACCTGTCGCACGCGGTGAAGACCTGGTGGCGCTACCACCCGGCGCACATGGCGGTGGAGCTCGCCACGCCCCTGATGCGCGGCTACGCACGGCGCAAGCCGCTGCAGCTGCTGGGCATCTCGCTGGCCGCCGGCGCCGCGCTCACGTTCGCGCGGCCCTGGCGGCTGATCTCGCTGACCACGCTGCTGGTGGCGCTGCTGAAGTCCTCGCAGCTGTCGCACCTGTTCATGGCGGCGATGTCGGCGGCGGACTACCGCAAGGATCACGACCGTCCTGGATGAAAACGGCAATCCGGGAGGTACGGTGCGGCTTCCCGGTGCGTTCCCGAAGAGTCCGCACCAAACCTAAAAGCAACCCACAAGGAAGGGAGTTCACCATGAAACAGACCCGCGCCATCGCTTTCGCGATCCTCACCGGCCTCACCCTGGTCACCACCGGCTGCGCCGTGATGCGCGGCCAGACCGACGTCGGGACCTACGTCGACGACCGCACCATCACCACCGCGGTGAAGGCCAAGCTGATCGAGGACAAGCGCACCGGCGGCCTGTCGATCAACGTCGACACGCTCAACGGCGCCGTGGCCCTGTCCGGCTTCGCCAAGTCGCAGGCCGAGAAGGACGCGGCCGGCCAGATCGCCGCCACGACCCGTGGCGTGCGCGAAGTGCGCAACAACCTCGTCATCCGCCCGTAAGCGGCAAGGGCTCCGGGCGGCGCCGCGCCGCCCCGAGGGCAGGCGGCCAGGCGGCGCCTGCCCTCTTCTTTTTCGTTGAGGGGACTCCGGGGATGAAAACCTTCCATTGCCAGCACTGCGGGCATCCGATCTTCTTCGAGAACGTGCAGTGCCTGCAGTGCGGCAGCCAGCTCGCCTTCCTGCCGGACCGCATGAACATGGCCGCCATCGAGAAGGCCGGCGACGGCGAGGGCGAGGCGCTGTGGCGGCCGCGCGCGCGCGGCCGCAAGGGCTCGCCGGCGCGCTATCGCCTGTGCCACAACCACACGACGCAGAACGCCTGCAACTTCGCGGTGCCGGCGGCCGACGCCAATCCGCTGTGCGTGTCCTGCCGGCTCACGCGCGTGCTGCCCGACCTGTCGCAGCCGGAGAATCCGCAGCGCTGGTACCGGCTCGAAGCCGCCAAGCGCCGCCTGTTCTACACCCTGGCCAAGCTCGGGCTGGTCGCCACCGCGCCCCCGGACGGGCGGGCCGACGGTCCCATGTTCGAGTTCCTCGCCGACCTCCCGGGCCAGCCGGTGATGACGGGGCATTCGCAGGGCGTGATCACCATCACCGTGGCCGAGGCCGACGACGCCGAACGCGTGCGGCGGCGCGAGGAGATGCACGAGCCCTACCGCACGCTGCTCGGGCACGTGCGGCACGAATCGGGCCACTACTACTGGGACCGCCTGATCGACGAGGGCGGCCGCACCGAGGGCTTCCGCGCGGTGTTCGGGGACGAGCGGCAGGACTACCAGCAGGCGCTGCAGGACCATTACGCCCGCGGCGGCGCGCTGCCGGACTGGCAGGAGAACTTCGTGAGCGCCTATGCCTCCGCGCACCCGTGGGAAGACTTCGCCGAGACCTGGGCGCACTACCTGCACATGGTGGACCTGCTGGAGACGGCGGCTTCGTACAACACGCGGCTCACGATTCCCGGCCAGGAGGACCTGGAAGTGGAGGAAGTGGTGAACCCGCTGGAGACCGGCCGGCCCGACTTCGACACGCTGGTGGAGCAGTGGGTGCCGCTCACGCTGCTCCTCAACAGCCTGAACCGCAGCCTCGGCCAGGATGACGCCTATCCCTTCGCGCTGTCGGGCGGGGCGCTGGAGAAGCTGCGCTACGTGCACGACGTGATCTGCCAGACGCGCTCGGCGACGCCGGCGAAGGGTGCGCAGCCGCGGCGGGATGCGAAGGCCGCGGCCGCGGCTGCGGCTGCGACCTAGGCCTGTCCTTGCGCGCGCGAACCGCAGCCCGCGCGGGCCCCCGCCCTCACCCTCACCCCAGCGTCAGCTGGTTCTCCACCGACTTCACGCCGTCCACGCTGCGCGCGATCTCCGAGGCCCGGTCGCGCGCCGCCGGGTCCGGCGCGCGGCCGCGCAGCGTCACCTTGCCGTCCTCGCTGCGCACGTCGATCTCCAGCGCCCCGAAGTCGGGGTTCGACGCGAGCGAGGTCTTCACGTCCGCGGCGATGCGCTCGTCCGGGTCCGCGGAGCTGCCCGACCGCGCTGCACCCATGGTGTTCGTGTCGTGCTCGACGCCGATCGCGGCCTGTTCCTCCTTGGCGCCTTCCATGCCCTGGCGGTTGATCTCCACGTTCGCCTGCGGGGTCTGCGGCATCTCCGTGTTCTCCACGCGGTCGCCGCACGCCGCCAGTGCCGTCAGCACCGCCAGCGAGGACACCGTCAGTGCGGTCCTGGCCATTGACTTCATCTCGTGCTCCCAACTGCTTGTCTCTGTCCAGCCACTCTAGGCAGCGGTGCGCACCGGCGGAGTGCGGGCGGGGAGGATGCGCCTGTAGGAAAACCGCAGGCGAACCTCTAGGCGCTGTCGTCGGCTTCCATCTCCTCGAGGATGCGCTCCAGCCGGGCGGCGAGCGTCTCCGTGCTGAGCTTCTCCCGGAAACGTTCCACCATCAGCGGCAGGCTCATCGGGCTGGGATGCCGCAGCGGTACGAAGACGAGCTGCTTGGCGCGCATGCGCTCCAGGGTCTCGCCCAGGCGCGCAATCTCCAGTTCCTGGCTCAGCACCTCGGTCTCGGCCTGGTTCAGCAGCAGGTTGCCCGCGTCGTACTTGCGGAACACTTCGAAGAACAGGGCGCTGGACGCCTGCAGCTGGCGCGTGCTCTTCGGCTGCCCCGGGTAGCCGGTCGAGACCAGGCCCGCCACCCGCGCGATTTCGCGAAAGCGCCGCTGCGCGAGCTCGGTGGAGTTGAGCGACGCCAGCACGTCCTGCATCAGGTCGCTGGCGGTGAAGACGCGCTGGCTGGTCACCGGCTCCAGCTCGAAGGGCGCGGCGCTCACCAGCTCGAAGCCGTAGTCGTTGATCGAGATGCTGAAGGTGTTGGGCGCCTCCCGCGCCAGCCGCCAGGCCAGCAGGCTGGCCAGGCCCAGGTGCACGTTGCGGCCGGCGAAGGGATAGATGTACAGGTGCTGCCCCTCGCGCGACTGGTAGGCCTCCACCAGCAGGCTGTGGGGTGTCGGGATCCTGGACAGCCGCTGCTGCGTCAGCAGCATGGGCCGCGCGGCCTCCAGCTCCGGCTCGTGGAAGTCGCCCCGCGCCGCGTCCTGCATCATCTCCAGCACGGCGTCGCTCAGCTCCGTGGACAGGGCCATCTTGCTGCCCATCCAGGTCGGCACCGTGCCCTTGTTCTTCGTGGCCTTGCGCACGTAGGCGGCCATGTCGCGCACGCGCACGAACTCCAGCAGCTTGCCGGCGAAGAAGAAGTGGTCGCCCGGCTTCAGCCGCGCGATGAAGCCCTCCTCCATCGTGCCGATGGTGCTGCCGGTCAGGTACTTCACCTGCACCGCCGCATCGCTGACGATGGTGCCGACGCCCAGCCGGTGCCGCCTGGCGACGCCGCCGTCCTTCACGCGGTAGATGCCGTCCTCGCCCCGCACGATGCGGTGGTACTCGGGATAGGCGCCCAGGCTCTCGCCGCCGCGCTCGCAGAAGGCCACCGTCCAGTCGAACTCGGCCCGCGTGAGGTGCCGGTACGACCACGCGCCGGTGACTTCCGCGAACAGTTCGTCGGGGCGGAAGCCGCCGCCCAGTGCGACGGTCACGATGTGCTGCACCAGCACGTCCAGCGGCTTCTCGGGCGGGCTGCGCTTTTCCACGCGGCCGGTGCGGGCGGCCCAGCGCGCCGCGGCCGCCTCGATGATCTCCATGGTGTTGGTCGGCACCAGCGTCACCCGGCTCGGCCGGCCGGGCGCATGGCCGCTGCGGCCGGCGCGCTGCAGCATGCGCGCCACGCCCTTGGCGGAGCCGACCTGCAGCACGCGCTCCACCGGCAGGAAGTCCACGCCGAGGTCCAGCGAGGAGGTCGCCACCACGGCGCGCAGCGTGCCCTCCTTGAGGCCCTGCTCCACCCATTCGCGCGTGCCCTTCTCCAGCGAGCCGTGGTGCAGGGCGATGTGCCCGGCCCATTCCGGGCGCGCCTCCAGCAGCAGCTGGTACCAGACCTCCGCCTGCGAACGGACGTTGGTGAACACCAGCGTCGTGCCCGAGCGCCCGATCTCCTCCACCACCGGCAACTGCATGCGCGAGCCGAGGTGCCCGGCCCACGAGTACTTGCCCGGGTCCGGCGGGATCAGCGTGTCGATCACCAGGGTCTTGTCGATGCGCCCGCGCACCAGGCGCGGCGCCGGCCGGGGATCGGGGCCGCACAGCACGCGCATCGCGTCCTCCAGGTTGCCCAGCGTCGCGCTCAGTCCCCACGCGACCAGGGCCGGATGGAAGCGCCGCAGCCGCGCGAGCGCCAGCTGCGCCTGCACGCCCCGCTTGCTGCCGATCAGCTCGTGCCACTCGTCCACCACGACGTACTCCACGCCGGCGAGCTCCTCGCGCGCGTGCTCGCGCGTGAGCATCAGCGTCAGCGACTCCGGCGTGGTGACCAGCACCGTGGGCATGCGGCGGTCCTGCCGCGCGCGCTCGGCACTCGGCGTATCACCGGTGCGCAGCCCGATGGTCCAGTTCGGCGCCAGCTCGCGCAGCGGCTCGGCCAACGCCTTCGTCGTGTCGGAGGCGAGCGCGCGCATCGGCGTCAGCCACACCACCCGCAGCGGCTCGGCGCCCCTGCCAGGCGGGTGCCGGCGCAGCAGCGCGTCCAGCATGCCGAGCCACACCGCGTAGGTCTTGCCGGAGCCAGTGGTCGCGTGCAGCATGCCGCTGCGGCCTTCGGCGACGGCCTGCCACACCTCCTGCTGGAAAGGGAACGGCTGCCAGTCCCGCCGCGCCATCCACGCGGCGACCTGCGCTCCCGGTTGCTGCGCCGCCGCCACGTCAGCCCATGGCGAGCCGGGCGCGCCCGCCGCGGCGGCGGTCGGCCTTGGGCAGTTCGGCCGCCTCCACCATCGCGTCGGCCTGCAGTTGCAGCGCGCCGAGCATGCGGTCGAGCCGCCGCACCTCGTCGGCCGACAGCGGCGCCAGCAGGCCGCGGTTGATCTCGCACACCAGCGGGAACAGCGCCGCGTGCAGCGTGCGGCCCTTGTCGGTGAGCGCGAGCCGCGCCTGCCGCCGGTCGGAGACCCCGGCCTCGCGCCGCACCAGCTTCTTGGCCACCAGCGAGGACACGGCCCGCGAGGTGCGTGCCCGGTCCAGCTGGATGCTGGCCGCGAGCTCCGAGGACAGCAGCTCCTGCTCCTGCGCCAGCCGCGCGATCACGCGCCATTCGCGCCGCGTGATGCCGAAGCGCCCTTCGCACAGGCGGATGACCATGCTGCCGCCCACCGCCAGCAGGCGGCTGAGCCTGTAGAGCAGCAGGTCGTCCAGGCCGCTGGGCTCGCGGAGCGCGGGGGCGGGCATGCGGGTTTTCGCGGGGGATGATTGATTAGAACAATCGATTGTGCGGCAACTAGAGTGAGTCCTGGCGGCGAACGACCGTCCACCGGAGACCAGCCATGAACAGACGAACCGCCGCCGCACTCGCGCTGGCCCTGGCGGCCTGCACCGTGCAGGCGCAGTCCCCCGACAACACGCTGCGCATCGTCACGGGCTTCGCGCCCGGCGGCGCGACCGACCGGGTCGCGCGCATCGTCGGCGACAAGCTGCAGGCGCGGCTGGGCATGACCGTGGTGGTGGAGAACAAGACCGGCGCCGGCGGCCGCCTCGCGGCGCAGCAGGTGAAGGCGGCGCCGCCCGGCCAGCACGTGCTGATGCTCGCCAATCCGGCCGTGATGCTCGTGGCCCCGCTGGTGTTCAAGGACAACGGCTACGACCCGGACCGCGACTTCGTGCCGGTCTCGCACGTGAACGACTACGACTTCGCGGTGTCCGTGGCGGGCGCCGTGCCGGTGCGCGAGCTGTCGCACCTGGTGGCCTGGCTGCGCGCGAATCCGGAGAAGGCGAACTTCGGCGTGCCCGCCACCGGCAGCCTGCCGCACTTCGTGGCGCTGATGCTGGCCGAGAAGGCCGGCGTGAAGGGCCAGGTGATCGGCTACC
>DASWUI010000772.1:0-6357 GCA_036401715.1 Ramlibacter sp.
GTCGACCATCAGGGTGGGGGGCAGCTTCGAGGCTTCCAGCTCGCGGCAGGCCGCGTTGACGCTGGCCGCGTCGTAGTTGGGCGCCTTGCCGCCGCGCAGGATCACGTGGCAGTCGCGGTTGCCGTTGGTCTGCACGATCGCGACCTGCCCGTTCTTGTGCACCGAGAGGAAGTGGTGCGGGCGGGCGGCGGCCTGGATCGCATCGGTGGCGATCTTGATGTTGCCGTCGGTGCCGTTCTTGAAGCCGATCGGCGCCGACAGGCCGGAAGCGAGTTCGCGGTGCACCTGGCTCTCGGTGGTGCGCGCGCCGATGGCGCCCCAGGAGATCAGGTCGCCGATGTACTGCGGCGAGATCACGTCCAGGAACTCGCTGCCGGCCGGCAGGCCCAGGCGGTTGATCTCGATGAGCAGCTGGCGCGCGATGCGCAGCCCCTCGTCGATGCGGTAGCTCTCGTCCAGGTAAGGGTCGTTGATCAGGCCCTTCCAGCCGACCGTGGTGCGCGGTTTCTCGAAGTACACGCGCATGACGACCTCCAGGGTGTCGCGGTACTTCGTGCGCGCGTCCTTCAGCTTGCGCGCGTACTCCAGCGCCGCGGCCGGGTCGTGGATCGAGCAGGGGCCGATCACCACCAGCAGCCGGTCGTCCTTGCCGGCCATGATGTTGTGGATCGCGCGGCGGGTGTCGCTGATGAGCGATTCGACCGGCGTGCCGCGGATCGGGAAGAACCGGATCAGGTGTTCGGGAGGAGGCAGCACGGTGATGTCCTTGATGCGTTGGTCGTCGGTCTGGCTGGTCTTGTCGACGGGACTCGCATGCCAGGCATCGCTGGCGGTGGTGGCTTTGGCGGTCATGGACGGCTTTCTCTTCCTCGAAGTGATTTTTCGGGACCCAAGAAAAAACCGCCGGGGGTGCCGGCGGTTTTTCGAGGTTCTTTGCGTTTGTCGCGGGTACGCTCAGATCTCTCTTCCGCCGGGGGCGCTGGAGAACCAAAAGTAGCCAAAAAAGAAGGCGCGAACGGGACGCATGGCCTCAATGTAGCACACGTGCAGTCGCGGGCCACCGCGGAACCGGCTTCGCCGGGCCGCTGGTGGCGCCCCCTTGAGGGGGAGGCGCGCAGCGCTTCGGGGGTGGGCCAATCACCGCCGCAGGCGCTGCCACCACTGCAGCACGCGTTCCACCTGCGGCTCGCGCAGCTCACCCAGGTCGGTGCCGGCCTCGGCCTCGCGCTCCAGCCACTGCTCGTACATGTCGATCAGCAGCATGCCCTCGCCCAGCGTGCGCCAGGTGACGAGGGCGAAATCCTCGGGCGTGACCCGGACCTCGTCGTCCCAGGGATCGATGTGCAGCAGCCACTGCCCGATCAGCACCCGGAAGTTGTTGAGCGCCTGCAGGTAGCCGGCGTACTCGTAGAGGCCGCGCCAGGCCAGGCCGAGGTTCACCACCATGCTGCGGTGGTCGCGCAGGACGGTGAGCATGTCCATCAGCACCGGTGCCGCGCGGTCGCGGTGGCGGCTCAGGCGCAGGCTCGCGACCACGCCCTCGGCATGGGCGGCCAGCGCCTGCATGCTCTCCGAGAAGACGCGGCTGTCCTCGTCGGCGATCGCGTGGCGCAGGAAGTTGCTCAGCTCGCCGAAAGTGTCGGAATTCGGCAGGTTGGACCATCCCCCCGGCGGGAAGCGTGAGGACGCGGGAATGGTGATGCTGTTCATGGGCGCGGGCTTAGGGAAACGGAGTATCCGCCCGCGGGCCGCGCCGCACCAGCACGGCCGGGCTGCCGCCTACGAGCGGCAGTTTCCGGGCGTCAGGCGGTACCGCCCACCGTGAGCGCGTCGATGCGCAGGGTGGGCTGCCCCACCCCGACCGGCACGCTCTGGCCTTCCTTGCCGCAGGTGCCCACGCCGGTGTCCAGCTTCATGTCGTTGCCGATCATGCTGACGCGGGTGAGCGCGTCCGGGCCGTTGCCGACGATGGTGGCGCCCTTGACCGGGTACTGGATCCTGCCGTTTTCCACCCAGTAGGCTTCGCTGGCGGAAAACACGAACTTGCCGGAGGTGATGTCCACCTGCCCGCCGCCGAAGTTGGTGGCGTACAGGCCCTTGCCGATGCTGGCCACGATCTCTTCGGGCGACTTGTCGCCGCCCAGCATGTAGGTGTTGGTCATGCGCGGCATCGGGATGTGCGCATAGCTCTCGCGCCGGCCGTTGCCGGTGGGCGCCACGCCCATCAGGCGGGCGTTCATGGAGTCCTGGATGTAGCCGCGCAGGATCCCGTCCTCGATCAGCACGTTGCGCTGGCTCGGGTTGCCTTCGTCGTCGACGTTGAGCGAGCCGCGGCGGTCGGCGATGGTGCCGTCGTCCAGCACCGTCACGCCCCTGGCTGCCACGCGCTGGCCCACGCGGCCGGAGAACGCGCTGGAGCCCTTGCGGTTGAAGTCGCCCTCCAGGCCATGCCCCACCGCCTCGTGCAGCAGGATGCCGGGCCAGCCGGGGCCGAGCACCACGACCATCTCGCCGGCCGGCGCGGGGCGCGATTCGAGGTTGGTCAGCGCAGCCTTCACCGCGTCGTCCACGTAGGCCTGCAGGTGCGCGTCGTCGAAGTAGCCCAGGCCGAAGCGGCCGCCGCCGCCGCCGGAACCCATTTCACGGCGGCCGTTCTGCTCCGCGATCACCGTCACCGACAGGCGCACCAGCGGGCGTACGTCGGCGGCCAGCGTGCCGTCGGCGCGGGCCACCAGCACGACGTCGTATTCGCTGGCCAGGCCGGCCATCACCTGCGCCACGCGCGGGTCCTTGGCGCGCGCCATGCGCTCCACCCGCCCCAGCAGTTCGACCTTGGCCGCGCTGTCCAGGGTGGTGATCGGGTCCAGCCCCTGGTACAGCGAGCGGCTGCCCGCGACCTGCTGGGCCGGAACCCTGGCACTGGCGTTCTGCGAGGCCGCCGCGATCGAGCGCACCGTGCGCGCCGCATCCAGCAGGGAAGCCTCGGAGATGTCGTCCGAATACGCGAAGGCCGTCTTTTCGCCGCTGACCGCGCGCACGCCGACGCCCTGGTCGATGCTGAAGCTGCCGGTCTTCACGATGCCCTCTTCCAGGCTCCAGCCCTCGCTGCGCGTGTACTGGAAGTACAGGTCCGCTTCGTCGACGCGGTGCGCGCGGATCTCCGCCAGCGCGCGCGCCAGGTGGGTTTCGTCCAGGCCGAAGGGGTCGAGCAGCAGCGCCTTCGCGGTGGCCAGGCGCTCGATGGTGGGTTCGCGGGAGATCATCGGCCCATTGTAGGGACTGGGGGACGGCCCTGCGGCTCGGCGGCTATCCGGAAAACGTCCTCAGCAGTTCGGGGCGGCCCAGTTCCTCGAGCAGCGCGCCCGCGCCGGCGTAGCGCCCTTCGGGCCGCTTGGCCATGAGCTTGTCGACGATGGGCTGCAGCGCGCGCAGGTCCTCGGGCAGCGCCGGCGTCGGCGCCGTGAGGTGGCGCGCCAGCAGCAGGTCGAGCGTCTCGCCGGTGAAGGGGCGCTCGCCCGTGAGCATTTCGTAGAACATCACCCCGAGGCTGTACAGGTCGCTGGCCGGCGTGATGGCGCCGCCGGTGGCCTGCTCGGGGCTGAGGTAGTAGGGCGTGCCCACCACCTCGCCGTGGCGCGTCTGCGCCAGGCCCAGCGCGGCGTCGCCCTGCAGCGGCTTGGCCACGCCGAAATCCGCGAGCACTGCCGTGCCGTCCGGGCGCAGCATCACGTTCTCCGGCTTGAGGTCGCGGTGGATGATGCCCTTGGCGTGCACGGCCTGCAGCGCCTCGGCCACCTGCCGCAGCACGTCGATGGCCCGCTCGGGGAACATGCCCGCGCGCAGTTCGCCGCGCAGGTCCCCGCGCTCGAAATACTCCATGGCGATGTAGGCATGGTCGTCGGAGAAGCCCTGGTCGTAGATGCGGATCACGTGCGGGTGCGCGATGCGCGACAGCAGCGCGTATTCCTGGATGAAGCGCGTGAGGCTGGCGCCGGCGGCAGTGCCGGTCGCGGAAAGCACCTTGAGCACCAGCGGCAGGCCGTCGGCCTCGCGTTCGGCCAGGAACACCTCGGTGGTGCTGCCGGAGGCGAGCTTGCGCACGAGCCGGAAGCCCTTGAGGCGCAGCGGCGCCTCGCCCGGCGCGAACCGGTGGTGCTTGAGCGTGGCCAGCTTGCTGTGCAGCGCCCCCTTGACGGCGCGCGCCGTGATCTCCGAATTCACCTGCACCGCCTGGCGGACCTCCACCGCGCGCTCGGCGACTTCCCCCATCCCGTGCGCCCGGTCCTGCGCGCTGGCTTCCAGGCCCACGACCTCGGCGACGTCCACCCAGCCGTTGCGCCCGCGCACCTCCAGCGAGGTCATCCCCCCGGTCTGCACGCCTTCGCCAGCCTGCTCCAGCACGCCCTGGCTCGCCACCACGGTCCAGCCCAGCTCCTTGCTCGCGCCCTGCAGGCGCGCCGCGGTGTTGACGGTGTCGCCGATCGGCGTGGTCTCCTTGACCTGCGTCGAGCCGAGGCGGCAGATCGTCACCTCGCCGCGATGCAGGCCCACGCCGATCGCGAACGGCGGCAGCCCGCGGTCGGCGAAGCGCTGCTCCAGCCAGGCGCGGAACTCGTGGGTGGCGAGCGCCACCCCCAGGGCGGCGGAGATCGCGCGGCGGGCGGCGGGCAGGGGCGAACTGCTGCCCTGGTCCGGGAACACCGCCATGAGTCCGTCGCCGATGAACTTCAGGTGCCGGCCGCCCTGGCGGAGCACCGGCACGGAGGTGCGCTCGAAATACTGCGTCAGCAGCTCGGCGACCTCGGCCGAACTGAGCTTCTCCGCGATGGAGGTGAAGTTGCGGATGTCCGAGAACAGCACGGTGGCGCCCAGCACCTGGTCGGCCACCGCGCCCTGCGGCGCCTCGAAGGCGAACCGGTCGTCCATCGGCTGGCCACCGAGGCTGTCGGTGAACGCGCGGCGCAGGTGGTCCTCGCGCTCCTGCACCGCGGAGTGGATGGTCTCGGCGATGCGCCCGCGCTTGCGCAGCAGGCCCTGCAGCGCTTCCAGCAGTTCCACCCGCGTGAAGGGCTTGGCCAGGTAGTCGTCGGCACCGGCCGTCATGCCGCGGCGCATGCTGGCGCGGTCGTCGAGCGCCGTGAGCATCAGGACCGCCGTGGTGGCCAGCGCGGGATCGGCACGCAGCGCCTCCACCAGCGCGAAGCCGTCCAGGCCCGGCATGTTGATGTCGCTCACCACGATGTCCGGCCGCAGCGCGCGCACGCGCTCCAGGCCTTCCGTGCCGTTGACCGCCACGCTCACCTCGTACCCCTCCAGCCTGAGAAGGCGGGAGACGTTGCTGCGGATGGCGTCGTCGTCCTCGACGACCAGGACGGTGGTCATGGCCGGAACAGCTTGAGGAGCGCGGCGTCGTCCAGCCCGGCGTAGCCGGCGCGGGCGGCGTCCTCGAAAGCCTGGTGCGCCACCGGCCCGAGCCGGCCCGGGAAGCCGGCGGCCCGCGCCGCCTCCAGCGCGAGGCCGGTGTCCTTCTGCAGCAGGGTGACGTGCGCGCGCGGCGCGAAGTCGCCGGCGATGGCGCGCCGCATGCGGTCGGAGCCGATCCAGCTCTGGCCGCTGGACTGCTCGATGACGTCCAGGGTGCGGCCCGGATCGAGGCCCAGGCGTTCCGCCAGGGCGATCGCCTCGGCCGCGCCGGCGAGGTTGATGCCCGCCAGCAGGTTGTTCACGAGCTTGGTGCGGGCGCCGTCGCCGGGACGCGTTCCGACCCGGAACAGCCGGCCGCCCAGCGTTTCCAGCAGTTCGCGCTGCGCTTCGAAAACGGCGTCGGCGCAGGCGACCATCAGGCTCATGCTGCCGTCGCGCGCGCGGGCCGGGCCGCCGGACAGGGGCGCATCGATCGCGGCCAGGCCGCGCCCGGCCAGCCGCTGCGCGAAGCGCTCGACATCCTCCGGGGCGATCGTGGGACACAGCAACACGGCGCGCCCGGGCGCGAGCGTCTCCGCCACGCCACGGTCGCCGAACAGCACGGACTCCGTCTGCTGCGCATCCACGACGCACACGATCAGCGCGTCGGCGCCGGCGGCTGCTTCGGCCGGCGAAGCGGCGGCAGACGCGCCGCCGGCGACCAGGTCCTGCACGCGTTGCGCCACGAGGTCGCAGGCACGCACCTTCCAGCCGCGGCCGAGCAGCCGCGCAGCCATGCCGCCTCCCATGTTCCCGACGCCGACGATGCCTACGTGCTTGTCCATGCCCCCGGGCGGCGCCTGCGCGCCGCCGCCCTCCAGGTCCGAGATCCAGCGCGATTATGGTCGAGCCCGCCCGCGCGGGACCGGGACATCCCCCATTGAGCAGAGGAAG
>DASWUI010000773.1:0-2106 GCA_036401715.1 Ramlibacter sp.
CTTCGTAGACGCCAGGGCGCACTTCCACCAGGTCCACGCCGCGGATCACGCCGGGAATGTCCAGCCAGGCGTCGCCGCCCGGGGCGCCGACCAGGCGGAAGCGCAGTTCACGGCCCGCCTCCAGGCGGCCCATGGGGCGCATCACGAAGCGCTCGATCGCCACGCTGGAAGGCGCGGCGCCCATCGCCAGCGCCTGGAAGGCGGTCGGGTAGTTGAACTGGCGCGAGTAGGTGCGCTGCCCGAAGGTCACGCGCGCGGTCAGCAGCTGCGTGGGATCGATGCGGTCGGCGCGGCGGATCACGTAGGAGCCCACGTACTTGCCGGGCGTGCGCTGGCGCAGCGTCATGGTGATGCCGCTGTCGCCCAGCGTCAGCGTGGAGCGGCGGGCGTTCGGCGTGGCGATCACCTCCGCGCGCAGCGTCGCGCCGGCGGAGAGGCCGGCGTCCGAGTTCAGCGCCATGTTGGTGATCGCGGGCGCGGCGACGGTGGCGCGCGTCTGCGCCTGGGCCGGCTGGGCCAGGAAGGCGAGCGGGGCCAGCAGCATGGCCGCGGCGACGGTGGATCGAAGTTTCGCTTGCATGGAGGTCTCCTCCGAGTTCAGTGGATAGCTGCAACTTAGAGGGGCCAGCTCGGCCGCGTTGTAGGCAGCGCGCGGCGATCCCGGTCGGCGCCGTTCGCGGGGAAGGGACAGCCGAAGGCGGCTGATCAGTGTTTCGGCGGCTCGCGCGGACCGCGCGGAGGAATCGTCCGGTCCAGGGGCAGCTCGCTGGGGGAGCCGGCCTGGAAGGTGGTCAGGCGGGTGTCTTCGCCGAGGTCGCCGAAGAACTGTTCGGCCGCCTCGCCGCGCGCGACCTGCGCGCGGTACCAGGCGTAGCCGCCGCCGACCAGGGCGAGCAGGGCGACGCCGCCCCAGGAGCGCAGGTAGAAGGAGAGCGCGAGCACCGCCAGCGCCGCCAGGAAGGCGACGGTGACGAGGGCGGTTCGGCTGCGTTTCATGGCGGCGGGTGGAGGCCGCCCGAATCCTAACGGTTCGCGGCTTCCAGGGAAACCGGCTCGCCGCGGCTCGCGATCTCCTGCGGGTTGTCGTGGGCCGACATCGCGTTGACCAGTTTCTGCACGCCCGGCATCTGCTGCACCTGGGCGAGCAGGCCGTCGCGCTCCTTGGCCAGCACGCGGCCGCTGAGGCGCACCACGCCGTTGTCCACGTCGATGCGGATGGCGCGCGGGTGGCTCACCATGCGGCCCAGGCTCGACTGGATGCGGTCGCGCAGTTCGGCGTCGCTTTCCGGGTCGGCAAAGGTCTGGCGCAGGTAGGCACGGCGCGCCTGGCGTGCCCGCGTCTGCGCCGACCGCCGGCCGGCGGGCAGGCCGCTGCGGACCAGTTCGGCCAGCAGGGCGCGCCGGCGGGCGCCCAGCTCGGGGTCCAGGTAGTACATCGCCAGGGCGCCGGCCGCGACCGCGCCGATCGTGTTCAGGGGCCTGTTCATGGCGTCCTCCGGTTCGCTCTCAGTGGGTTCATGCATAGGTGGATTCGCGCCGCGGCGCGGTGGCGGTGGGCTGGATGCGCACGCTGGTCGCATGCTCGAGGCGGGCGAGCAGGGCCTGCAGGGCAAGGCGGTGCTGGCGCCACAGGGCGACGAAGCGCCGGTCGTGCTCGGATTCCAGCCAGTGTTCCGGGTCGCGCAGCCACAGCGCCTGCTGCGTGCTGAGGAAATGCAGGATGCGGTTGTGGGTGGCCATCAGTTCGGCCATCTCGCCCGCGAGCTCCGGGAAGCAGGCCATGCGGATCGTGCAGGCCTCGTCCAGGGCGGCGGCCGCGTCCGGCCCCTCGCCCTGGAACACGGCGGCCAGCCTCTGGGCGCAGACCCAGTCCGAATACCGCTGCAGCGCCCGCAGCATGCGGTCGGCCTGCATGCTGCGCAGGTCGTGGCGGCGCTTGTAGCGGGCGAGCAGCCAGCTCAGCACGCCCACGCCGATCAGCGCGGCGAACAGGCAGGCGGCCAGGTAGGTCGTCGGGTCCATGGGTCCTTCCGTATCAGGCGGCGCGGCGCGCGCGCGTCTTGGTGGTCCTGGCGGGTGTGCGCCTGGCCGAGGTGCTGCTGCGCT
>DASWUI010000774.1:0-1822 GCA_036401715.1 Ramlibacter sp.
CCCGAGCTGCGCCAGGCGCTCGCCGCCACCCTTTCCTGAAACCACCCGCGCCGCCCCGCGGCGCCCCGAGGAGACCCCCATGCATGCGTTGAAACGCAGAACCTTCCTTGCGACCGCCGCGGCCAGCGCCGCTTCGGTTTCGCTGCCCGCGCTCGCGCAACCGGCCGGCAAGCCGGTCACGCTGATCGTGCCGTCCGCGCCCGGCGGCACCACCGACATCTCCGCGCGCATGCTGGCCGAGCCGCTCGGCCGGCTGCTGCAGACCTCCGTCGTGGTGGACAACCGCAGCGGCGGCAACGGCAACATCGCCGGCCAGATGGTGGCGCGCGCGCCGGGCGACGGCGCGATGCTGCTGGTGCAGTACTCCGGCTACCAGTCGATCACGCCCCTGGTGCAGCCGGTGCCCGGCTTCGACCCCGGGCGCGACCTCAAGCCGATCGGCCATCTGCTCGATGCGCCGCAGGTGATGGTGGTGCATCCGAAGTTCCCCGCCGGCACCTTCCAGGAATTCCTGGCCTACGTGCGCGCCAACCCGGGCAAGGTGAACTACGCCTCCAGCGGCAACGGCGCGCTGCAGCACGTCACCACCGAGCTGCTGAAGGACCTGACGAAGACCTTCATGACGCACATCCCCTACCGCGGCACGGGTCCCGCGCTCACCGACCTGCTGGCGGGGACCGTGGACCTCACCATCACCACGCCGCCGCCGCTGCTGCCGCACATCAAGGCGGGCCGGCTGAAGGCGCTGATGGTGACGGGCCGCACGCGCCTGCCCAGCCTTCCCGACGTGCCCACCGCCACCGAAGCCGGCGTGCCGCTGGTGGCTTCGTCCTGGTTCGCGGTGTACGGCCCCTCGGGCATGCAGCCCGAGCTGCAGAATCGCCTCTCCGGGCTGGTGCGGCAGGTGGTCGAGTCGCCGGAGTTCCGCCGCCGCGCGGAAGAGCAGGGCGCCAAGGCGGTGGCGATGACGCCCGCCGAACTGGGTTCGCTGGGCGACAAGGAGCGCGCCACCTGGGACCGCATCGTGAAGGTCGCGAAGATCAAGGCGGATTGAGCGACACTCCGGGCCACAACACCAGGAGACACCGATGAACCGAGCGTCCGTCCTCCCCGCGAAGGCGGGGACCCAAGGCTTCCTCGCCCGCGGGGCGGCCCTCGCCGCCGGCCTCGCGCTGTGCGCCTC
This sequence comes from Ramlibacter sp., assembly GCA_036401715.1. Taxonomy (GTDB): domain Bacteria; phylum Pseudomonadota; class Gammaproteobacteria; order Burkholderiales; family Burkholderiaceae_C; genus Ramlibacter. The sequence goes on from DASWUI010000774.1 coordinate 1,184, forward strand.
CGCCGCCTTCGCGCAGGGCTATCCGGCCAAGCCCATCGCCCTGATCGTGCCCAACCCGCCGGGCGGGCTGGTGGACACCTCGGCGCGCATCGTGGCCGATTCGCTGTCCAAGGTGCTCAACCAGTCGGTGGTGGTGGACAACCGCGGCGGCGGCAGCGGCAACGTGGCCTACGGCCTCGTGGCCCGCGCGCCGGCCGACGGCTACACGCTGCTCACGTCCTACTCGGCCTACCACGTGGGCAATCCCTCGCTGATGCCCAAGCTGCCCTGGGCGCAGAAGGACTTCACGCCGATCGCGCTGGTGACCGTCGCCACCAACGTGATCGCGGCCCATCCTTCGGTGCCCGCGGACACGCTGCAGGAATTCGTCGCCCACCTGAAGAAGAACCCCGGGCGCATCAGCTATGCCTCGCAGGGCAACGGCTCCGTCTCGCACATCGGCACGGAGATGTTCAAGGCCAAGACCGGCACCAGCATGGTCCACATCCCCTACCGCGGCTCCGGCCCGGCGATCCAGGACGTGCTGTCGGGGCAGGTGCAGGTGTTCATGACCACGCCGCCCTCGGTGATGCAGCACGTGCAGTCGGGCAAGCTGAAGGCCTATGCGGTCACGGGCAGCAAGCGCCACCCCGGCCTGCC
>DASWUI010000775.1:0-5297 GCA_036401715.1 Ramlibacter sp.
GGGCCGTACTGCGCGACCGGCTCGCCGATCGGGCGCCCCTGCAGCAGCAGGAACTCGCACACCGTGTCGCCGGCGGCGATCGCCACTTCCACGCCGGCGTCGAGCGTGATGGCCACCGGCGCTTCGACCGTGCGGCCGCCCACCATCGCGGCACCGCCCTTGAAGAAGTACAGCGTGCGCTGGGTGCCGGCCAGCACCGCCGGCGGCAGCTGGAAGCCCGCGCCGGGTTCCAGGCGCAGCGTCCAGATGGCGACGTCCGCTTCCTCCTGCGCGGCCCAGGAATCGGGCGGCGGCGCCAGCGGCGCGAGGTCGCCGAAGCGGCCGGCGATCACCGCCACTTCGGTCCGGCGCCCTTCGGTGTCCTGCAGCACGCGGCGCGGAACCTGCTCGTTCCAGAGCATGGTGAAGTGCGGTTCGGCCATCTTGCTGCGCCTGGGCAGGTTCAGCCAGATCTGGAACAGCTCCAGCGGATTGTCCTCGTCGGTCCTGAGCAGCGGGAACATCTCCGAGTGCACGATGCCGCGGCCCGCGGTCACCCACTGCACGTCGCCACCGCCGAAGCGCGCGGTGGCGCCCAGCGAGTCGCTGTGGTCGATCAGCCCCTTGCGCACGATGGTCACGGTCTCGAAGCCGCGGTGCGGGTGCGCGGGGAAGCCCGGCACGCTGTCGCCGTGGTACATGCTCCAGCCGTCCTTGCGGCTGAAGTCCTGGCCGATGTCGCGCCCGGCCAGCGGCACGGCCGGCCCCATCTTCCCGTTGCCGCGCGGGTAGGCGTCGTCGTGGTAGGCGCAGAAGAGGAAGGGGTCCGCGGTTTCCCAGGGGAAGCCGAGCGGCTTGACGGCGAGGACGGGGGAGGAGGACATGGGCGGCCTTTCAAAGAAGCAACATGCGGGCGCCCGCCCATGGTTTCAACCTTGCCACCATGTCAAGCTTCGCGCGCGTCCCGAGGCCGGAAGCATGTCATCCCCGGCTTGGACCCGGGTTCCATGGGGGCATTGCAGCGCACGGCGATGGATGGCGGGTCGAGCCCGCCATGACATCCCCCGGATAGCCGATCAATGGTGATGCCCGTGCTCGCCGTGCACGTGGCCGTGCGCGATCTCCTCGCCGCTGGCCATGCGCACGCCGGTCACCTTGATGTGGAACTTCAGCGCCTTGCCGGCCAGGGGATGGTTGCCGTCGAGGTGGACCTGCGGTCCCTTGATCTTCATGACGTGGAACACGTGCGGCGTGCCGTCGTCGCTGCGGCCCTCGAGCTGGCCGCCGACCTTCACGCCGGGCGGGAACTCGCTCTTGGGGATCACGCGCACCAGCGACTCGTCGCGCTGGCCGAAGGCGTCCTCGGGCTGCAGCTGGAGCGTGCACTCGAAGCCGGCTTCCTTGCCTTCCAGGGCTTCCTCGATCTTCGGCAACGTGTTGTTGTAGCCGCCGTGCAGGTAGACCATCGGGTCCTTGCTTTCCTCGATCAGCTTGCCCCCGGCTTCGGAGACCTTGTACTTGAGCGTGACGACGGTGTCTTTGGCGATTTTCATGGTGCCGATTGTGACGGCTCGCCCCGGGCGACGGCGCCCGCGCCCGGACCGGGCAACAGGCGGAACAGGGCCGTTCCCAGCGCGAGGAAGCCGGCGATCGCGCCGAACACGGCCGTGTAGGTCTCCAGGCCCAGGGCCTCGGCCGCCGACGCGGCCACTCCCGTGAGCCACTGCATGAGCGCCACGCCCAGGAACATCGCCATGGTGAACACGGCCATGGCGCGGCCCGTCATGTGCGCGGGGTAGGCGGCGCGCACATCCGCGTACTGCATGACCATGTAGCCGGAGACCAGGCCGATCGCCAGCGACAGCACGACCTCCCCGGCGCCCGGCAGCGGCGCCGCCATCAGCGCGAAGATCGCGGCGCAGGCGATGGTGTAGCCGCTGATCCAGCGCCGCCGTTTCGCATCGCCCGGATCCAGCCGCCCGAACAGCGGCGGCCCCACCATGCCGAGCACCGACACGGCCAGCAGCACGTTGCCGCTCTGCACCAGCGAATAGCCGTAGCGGTCGATCAGCAGCGGGCTCAGCCACAGGCCGCGCAGCGAGATGAAGGAGGCATACGTGAACAGCGCCAGGCCGATGATCCCCAGTGTCTGCGGCAGCCGGAACAGCTCGCCGTAGCCGCGCAGGGCGGCGATCACCTTCGGGCGCGGGCCGGTGGCCGGAGGCGCTTCCTCGCGCACCAGCAGCAGGATCGCCAGCCAGGCGAGCGCCGCGCAGGCCGCCAGCGCGACGAAGCCGGCACGCCAGCCCCAGCCCGTGATCACCCACGCGAGCGGCGTGCCGGTGAGCAGCAATCCGACCGAGCCGATGCCCAGCGCGGCGCCGTTGACCGAGGCGTACTGCCCGGCCGGGAAGCGCCGGGCGATGAACACGGTGCAGGCCAGGAAGGCGGGCGCGCAGCCGATGCCGGTGAGCACCTGGCCCGCGATCAGCCCGGCGTAGCTGGAGGCGCTGGCCGTGACGAGTCCCCCGGCGATGGTCAGCGGGAACACCGCCAGCACGGTGCGCCGCGGCCCGTACATGTCGATGCCCATGCCCATGAACAGCTGCAGCGCGCCGAAGGCGAAATGGAAGGCGCCGGCGAACAGGCCCAGCTGCTGCGGCGTGAGCGCGAAGGACTGCTGCAGCGGCGGCGCCATCACGCCGGCGGCGGTGCGGAAGGCCTGGCTGAGGGCGAAGCCGGAGATCAGTACCAGCAGCATCAGCCAGGCGCCGCGCGGCGCGGCGGCCGTCATGCGGCGGGGCCCGACAGGTCCTGCAGTTCGCGCGCGAGCCGCCCGAAGCGCTGCCGGTACTGCACCGGGCCCATGCCCACCTTGCGCCGGAACAGGCGGCTGAAGAAACTGCTGTCGCTGTAGCCGATGTCGACGGCGATCGCCTCCACCGGGTCGTTTCCACCTTCGAGCATCTGCTTGGCTTCCTCCAGCCGCACATGATGCACGTAGTCCAGCGGCGCCATGCCGGTGGCCAGGGCGAACCGGCGCTTGAAGGTGCGCTCGGGCAGGTGGGACAGGGCCACCATCTGCGCCACCGGCGCCGGGCTGGCGTAGTTCATCGCCACCCACTGCTGGCAGCCCGCGATCACCGGGTCGGCGGCGCGGCTGCCGTGCGTCAGCGAGGCATACGCCACCGGGTTGGTGCTGTTCACGTCCATCAGGTTGATGCGCGCCACCTTCATGGCTTCCTCGGGGCCGGCGAAGCGCGCCACGATGGCCAGCACCAGCAGGTGCCACGACACCCCGCTGCCGGCCATCAGGATGCGCTGGTTCTCGCCGGCGCTCACCAGCCCGCGGTCGGGGTGCCAGCGCGTGCGCGGGTGCGCGCGCCGCAGGTAGTCGCAATAGGCCCAGTGCGAGGTGGCGTCGGCGCCGTCGAGCAGGCCGGTGCGGGCCAGCACCAGCGCCCCCGAACAGGCGGAAGCGAGCAGCGCGCCGCCGGCATGGCAGGCGAGCAGCCACTGCACGGCGGCGTCGAAGCCGGCAGCGTCCTCGCCGGGCGGCACCTGCACGTCGCCGACCACCACCACCTGCGGCTTCGGGCAGCTCGCGAAGCTGGCCTGCGGCGTGATGCGCACGCCGTTGGCGCCTTCGAAGGGCAGGCCGTCCTCGCTCACCACCAGCGGCCGGAACGGCGACTCCAGCGCCGGCTGCCCGTGCAGCATGCCCCAGTCGCGCCGCACGCTGGCGAGCGCGTCGTAGAAGCCGTAGAGCGTCGCCGCCGAGGCGTCCGGCAGTGCCAGCAGGGCGACGGTGATGGGTTCGTTCGTGCGGGCCATGGCAGGAATGTCCGGTTCGTTGCACGAAAGACCTCAGTGTAGGCCCGCATCCGCCGGGACACTCTGCGCTCCCTCCCCAATGACCCTTCCCAGGAATCCATGAAAGACGCTCTCGACCACGAACTCTCCGGGGCCGATGCCGCCTCGGTCGCCGCCTACCAGGCGGCCCTCGACCAGTTCCGCTGCTTCACCGGCGACCCCGCCGCGCTGGCGCAGCAGGCCATCGCCGCCAGCCCCGGCCTGACCATGGCGCACCTGCTGCAGGCCTGGCTGTACCTGCTCGGCACCGAGCCGGCGGGCATCGCCGTGGCCCGCGCCGCCTGCGCCGCCGCCGCCGCCCTGCCGGCCAACGAGCGCGAGCGCCTGCACCTGCAGGCCGCCCGCCTGCTCGCCCATGGGCACTGGCACGAAGCCGGACGCGTGCTGGAGGACCTGAGCCTGGCCTACCCGCGCGACCTGCTGGCGCTGCAGGCGGGGCACCAGGTGGACTACTTCACCGGCAACGCGCGCATGCTGCGCGACCGCATCGCCCGCGCGCTGCCGGCCTGGCACCAGGGCATGCCCGGCTACCACGCCATGCTCTCGATGCACGCCTTCGGGCTGGAGGAGACCGGCGACTACGCGCAGGCCGAACGCTCCGGCCGGCGCAGCGTGGAGCTCGAGCCGCACGACGGCTGGGGCTGGCACGCGGTGGCCCACGTGCTGGAGATGCGCAACGAGCCCGCCGCCGGCGTCGCCTGGCTGGGACGCCATGCGGCGACCTGGGCGGAAGGCAGTTTCTTTGCCGTGCACAACTGGTGGCACCTGGCGCTGTTCCACCTGGAGCAGGGGCACGTGGAGGAGGTGCTGCGGCTGTACGACGCGTCGATCGCCACGGGATCGGCCGTGATGCTGGACCTGATCGACGCCACCGCCATGCTGTGGCGGCTGCAGCTGCGCGGCATCGACGTGGGCGCGCGCTGGGACGCGGTCGCCGACCTGTGGCAGGCCGCCGGCCAGCCGGGGCTGTACGCCTTCAACGACCTGCACATGATGATGGCGTATTGCGGCGCGGGCCGCGCCCAGCCGCAGGCGCGGGTGCTGGAAGCGCAGGCGCAGGCGATGGCGAAGGACGACGACAACGCCGGCTTCACGCGGACAGCCGGCCATGCGGCCACGCAGGCGGTGCAGGCCTTCGCGCAGGGTGAATACGCCCGCTGCGTCCAGCTGCTGCGGCGCATCCGCCACTGCGCGCACGTGTTCGGCGGCAGCCATGCGCAGCGCGACGTGCTGGACCTGACGCTGCTGGAAGCGGCGCGGCGCGCCGGGCTGGAGGGGCTCGCCAGCGGCCTGGACGCGGAACGGACGGCACTGCGGCCGCGCACGCGGCCCGGCGCGCCGCTGGCGCTCGCGGCCTAGAGCTGCACTTCCGCGGAGCCGATCCCGTCGAAGACCGCCCGCACGAGATCGCCTTGCTTGGCCGGCAGCAGGCCGCACCACGTCCC
>DASWUI010000776.1:0-2404 GCA_036401715.1 Ramlibacter sp.
CCTGCAGCCCGACCTGGACGCGCGCGGCATGGCCTCGCGCCTGCTCGAGGGCGTGACCGCCGTCGACTACGCCGGCTTCGTCGACCTCGTCGCCGAGCATCCCGCCACGCAGACGTGGCTCTGAACCGCAACCCCCGCCACCTGCCGGAGAACCCATGAGCACCTGCATCGAAGTCAACGGAGCCACCTACGAGACCGACGAGGAGGGCTACCTCGTCAACCTCGCCGACTGGAACGAGGACATCGCGAACACGATCGCGAAGACCGAGAACGTCGAGATGACGCCCAGCCACTGGGAGGTGGTGAACTTCCTGCGCGACTACTACAACGAGTACCAGATCGCCCCGGCCGTGCGCGTGCTGACCAAGGCGATCGGCAAGCAGCTCGGCCCGGAGAAGGGCAACAGCAAGTACCTGTACGAGCTGTTCCCCTACGGCCCGGCCAAGCAGGCCTGCAAGATCGCCGGCCTGCCCAAGCCGACCGGCTGCGTCTGACCCGAGGCCGCGAGCGCGCCCCGCCATGAGTCCGCTGGCCTTCGCTTACGCCGCGCTGCTGTACCTCTCGGCGGCGATCCTGGTGGTCGGGGTGGCGCTGAAGATCCGCAGCTACCTGCGCACGCCGGCGCCGCTGCAGATCCCCACCACGCCCGCCCCGACCACGCAGGGCGGCGTGGCGCTCCGGCTGGCCCGGGAGGTCGTGTTCTTCGAGAGCCTGTTCAAGTCCAGCAAGTGGACCTGGATCTTCGGCTGGACCTTCCATGCGGCGCTGTTCGTCGTGCTGTTGCGCCACGTGCGCTATTTCCAGCAGCCGGTCTGGGAGCCGGTGGTCCTGGTGCAGTCCATCGGCGCCTACGCGGGCTTCGCGATGGCGGCGGGGCTCCTGGGTCTGTGGGCACGGCGCTGGTTCGTGGACCGCGTACGCTACATCTCCACGCCCTCGGACCACCTGCACCTGCTGCTCCTGCTGGCCATCGCCGCCAGCGGCCTGGTGATGCGCTTCCTGAACCACACCGACATCGTGGCCCTGAAGGCGTTCACGCTGGGCCTGATGCGCTTCGACCTGCAGCCGCTGCCGGCCGACGGTCCGCTGCTGGTGCACCTCGCGCTGGTGGCGGTGCTGATGGCCATCTTTCCGATCAGCAAGCTGCTGCACGCACCGGGCCTGTTCTTCAGCCCGACCCGCAACCAGGCCGACACCGCGCGCGAGAAGCGGCACGTGACGCCCTGGGCCGCCAGCCCGCAAAGCCGACCCTGAGGACCGCACCTTGGCCGCCGCCACCTTCGAGACGCCCAAGCTCAAGCCCTACCCGGTGATCCCGCTGGTCGCCGTGGGCGCCATGGCGCACAGCAAGCCCTTCGTGGCCTCGTCGCAGATCCAGTCGGCGATCGGCTTCCCCGGCGAGCTGGCCGAGGGCTGGGAGCAGCGCGCCATCGCCAAGATGGGCGAGCTGCTGGACAAGTACCGCAGCCTGCGCGTCTACATGGACGCCTGCGTGCACTGCGGGGCCTGTTCCGACAAGTGCCACTACTACCTGGGCACGGGCGACCCGAAGAACATGCCGGTGGCCCGCCAGGACCTGATGCGCGCGGTGTACCGGCGCTACTTCACCTTCGCCGGCAAGCACTTCCCGAAGCTGGTGGGCGCGACCGACCTCACGAAGGAGGTGCTGGACCAGTGGTGGAGCTACTACAACCAGTGCTCCGAGTGCCGGCGCTGCTCCGTGTTCTGCCCCTACGGCATCGACACCGCCGAAGTGACGATGGCCGCGCGCGAGATCATGGACTCGGTGGGCCTGGGCCAGAAGTACGCCAACGAGATCATCGGCAAGGTCCACCGCATCGGCAACAACCTGGGCATCCCCGAACCGGCGCTGGCCGACACCCTGCTGGGGCTGGAGGAGGACACGAAGGAGGAGACCGGCCTCGACGTGAAGTTCCCGCTCGACGTCGAGGGCGCGGAGGTGCTGCTGGTCACGCCCTCGGCCGACTTCTTCTCCGAGCCGCACGTGGAAAGCCTGATCGGCTACGCCAAGGTGTTCCACGCCGCCGGCATCTCCTGGACGCTCAGCTCCAAGGCCAGCGAGGCCGGCAACTTCGGCCTGTTCATCGGCAACTACGAGCAGATGCGCAACATCTCGCTGCGCGTCAAGGAAGCGGCGCAGGAGCTGGGCGTGCGGCGCATCGTGGTGGGCGAGTGCGGCCATGCGTGGCGCGTGGCCTACAGCTTCTGGAACACCCTGATCGGCCCCTTCGACTGGCTCGATCCGCGCTACCCGGTGCCGCAGCACATCTGCGAGTTCACCCACGACCTGATCGTGCAGGGCGCACTGCGGTTCGACAAGGAGAAGAACGACGACCGGATCATCACGTTCCACGACTCGTGCAACGTGGCCCGTGCCTCGGGC
>DASWUI010000777.1:0-4539 GCA_036401715.1 Ramlibacter sp.
GTCGTTCGCGATCGACGTCGAGCACGATGTCCGCATCCTCGATTCCCTCGCTGTCGTGCTGGTGCTGACAACCCTCGCGGGTGCCGCGGCGGCCGCCTTGCTTGCTGGCGCGGCCGTCCGGCGAGGACTGCAGCCCTTGCGCATGCTGACGCGGCAGACGGAGCGCATTTCCGTCGGCGGATCGGGCAACAGGCTGGGCCTGGCCCGGCCGGTGGAGGAGCTTCAGCCATGGATTGCGGAGTTCAACTCGCTGCTGGACCGGATGGAACGGAGCTATGCCCGGCTCGAGGCCTTCAACGCCGACGTCGCCCACGAGCTGAGGACTCCGCTCACGGCCCTGATCGGCAAGACCGAACTGGCATTGAGCCGGACGCGCGGTGCCATGGAACTGGGAGCCACGCTGGAGGGAAACCTGGAGGAGTTGCAGCGCATTTCCACGATCGTGAACGACATGCTGTTCCTCTCGCGTTCCGACCGGGGGGCGGCGGCGCGATTGGCGCCGCCGATGGGCCTGCGCGGGGTGGCACAGGAGGTGGCGGAGTTCCACGAAGCCGCGGCGGGCGAGCGGCACCTCACGATCGACGTGGTGGGCGACGTCGAAGCCGCCGTGGACGAATCCCTTCTCAAGAGGGCGCTCTCCAACCTTCTCGAGAACGCCACCCGCCATGCCAGGCCGTGCACGGTGGTTCGCGTGCTGCTGGCCGATGCAACGGGCACGGCCATGGTCTGTGTCGAGAACGAAGGCCCCCAGATCCCTCCCCGGCACCTGCCGCACCTCTTCGACCGGTTCTATCGCGCCGAGGTGTCCAGGGAGTCGAGCGACTCCCACCACGGCCTGGGCCTGGCCATCGTCGCGGCCATTGCCCGGATGCATGGGGGAAGCGTGTTCGCCGACTCCGATGCGCGACGCACCAGGGTGGGACTGACGATTCCCCGCGCACCTGCCGGCCCCCGGCAGGCGCGGCCGCACGAGACGAGAATGACGGCAATGTCATCGGCCTGAGCGGCGACGGTGAGGCGAGCACCGAAGAATCGGAGCTCCCTCAACCAGCAGGAGTCTGACGTGCTCATCCGCTCATCGTTCCAACAGGGCCGGCGCAACTTCATGGCCGGCGGCGCAGGTCTCGCGACATCGCTCGCGATCGGGGCCGGCATCTCCCGGAGCGCTTTCGCCCAGCAGCCGCAAGCCGCTCCACCCGGCGCCTCCGCTCTTCCCGCAGGCACGATCACCAAGCGGATCCCGAGGACCGGAGAGGTGCTTCCTGCCCTCGGCCTGGGCACCTTCCTCACGTTCGACGTCCTGCCCGGCCAGCCCAGGGACCACCTGCGCGAGGTCACCAGGCGCTATTGGGACGGCGGGGTCCGCCTCCTCGATACGTCCCCGCTCTACGGGACCGGCGAGTCCACCGTCGGCGACTACGTGACCGGATTGGGCATCAACCAGCAGCTGTTCATCGCCAACAAGATCTGGTCGACGGGCGAGTTCCTGGCCGACGAGAGCCACGCGCGCCGCAGCCTGGAGCAGTCGCAATCGCGCCTGTGGCGGCAGAACTTCGACCTGATGCAGTGCCACAGCCTGGTGAACGTGGACGTGGTCCTGCCCATCCTCAATGCATGGAAGAAGGAGGGCCGCATTCGCTTCGTCGGCGTGACGCATCACGAGAGCGACTACCACGACGTGCTGGCCAAGTGGATCGACCGCGGGGTGGTGGACTTCGTGCAGGTGAACTACTCCATCTTCAACCGCGACGCCGAGGAGCGCGTCCTTCCCGCGGCCATGAACCGCGGGGTCGGGGTGCTGGTCAACATGGCGCTGGAGAAGGCGCGGCTGCACAAGGTCGTCGGCAACCGTCCGCTGCCGGACTTCACGCGGGATCTGGGGATCGAGAACTGGTCGCAGTTCTTCCTGAAGTTCGCGATGTCGCACCCGGCGGTCACCTGCTGCCTGAGCACGACCTCCAATCCGCGGCATGCGGCGGAGAACGTCGGGGCCCTGCGCGGCGCCTTGCCGGACCAGGCGATGCGCGAGCGCATGCTCAAGCACATGCAGGGGATACCGGGCTTCCATGAGCTCGGAAAGATGGCCTGGTACCCTGACAAGCGCTATCCCGGCATCATCGGCAGGTCGCAGGCCGAGATCCGCGCGAGGGCGGCCTGAGCTCGCGCGGCACGCACCGGAGGCGCGCGAAGCGGCAGAATCGGCCCATGACCGCCCCGCTGGCCCCTGCCGAAGACCTCGTCGCTTTCTGGCGCGAAGCCGGACCCTCCCGCTGGTACCGCAAGGACGAGGCCTTCGATCGCGCGTTCCGCGAGCGTTTCCTGGGCACGCACGAAGCGGCCGCCCGGGGAGAGCTGGACGCCTGGGCCGCGACAGCCACCGGCGCCCTCGCCCTGTGCATCCTCCTGGACCAGTTCCCCCGCAATGCCTTCCGCGGCAGCGCACGCATGTTCGCCACCGATGCCAGGGCGCGCGAGATCGCGCGCGCGGCGCTCGGCAGCCGGTTCGACGAGCAGGTCGACCCGGAGCTGCGGCAGTTCTTCATCATGCCGTTCATGCATTCGGAAGACATCGCCGACCAGGAACTGTGCGTCCGCCTGGCGACGGACCTTCCCACGGACACTTTGCGCTATGCCGTGCAGCACAGGGACATCATCAATCGCTTCGGGCGCTTCCCGCACCGCAATCCGTTGCTCGGACGCGCGACGACCATGGAGGAGCAGCGCTTCCTCGAGGAGGGCGGGTTCAGCGGCTGAGCGCAGCCTGGGCTGACCCGCCCCACCCCGGGCACTCAGGCCGGGCCGATCATCTTCCAGGCATTCCCAGATGGATCGCGGAAGCCGGCGTCCACGGCCCCGTAGCGCTCCACCGGCTCCTGGATGAACTCCACGCCACGCCCGCGCATGTCTTCGAACGCCGCGCGGCAGTCGCGCACGGACAGGACCAGCGGCGGCATCGCGCCCTTGGCCAGCACCGCCAGCACTGCCTGGGCCGTGGCGGCGTCGAGCACCGGCGGCCCGGGCCTGAACAGCCCGAGCTGGAACGACGGCTGCTCCGGATGCTGCACCGTCAGCCAGCGATAGTCGCCGTTGCGCACGTCCGTGTGGACGCGGAACCCCAGCTTGTCGACGTAGAACGCGAGCGCCTCATCCTGGTCCCGCACGTACACACCCGCTGTCTGCACACCCTGGTTCATGGCACCTCCGTTTCGGAAGGCGCGTTTATACGCGCCGCCCGCCGGCGCTGCTTCTCCAGAACTGCGATGGTGAGATCGGGCCGCTGCCCCGCGCCCAGGTAGCAGCCGGGGACGCGGTCCAGGCCTCGCGCTTCGGCCCGCAGGCGCGTCCGGGCCTCGCCGGGGCTCTGGCCGGTCACGTCGCGAAAGGTGCGGCCGAAGGTGCCCAGGCTGCTCCAGCCGGCCCGGAACGCGATCTCGGTGACCGGGAGGTCGGTGTCGCGCAGCAGGGCGCTGGCCCGCTCGATGCGCCTCGTGAGCAGGTACCTGTGCGGCGGCACGCCGAAGGCCGCCTTGAAGGACCGGGCGAAGTGGCTTGCCGAGACGGCGCTGACCCGCGACAGCCGATGCACGGGCCAGTCCTCGTGCGAGGCGGCATCCATCCTGTCCTTCGCACGCAGCAGCCTGCGCAGCAGGGCGGGATCCTGGTGCGGCTCGGCATGCCGGCGGCCGGGATCGAAGGTCGTGAGAATCAGGTCCGCCATCCAAGCCCCCATGCGTCGGGAGGAAGTTATAGCGCTTTCGGCAGCTGCCCGTCGCAGGCCGCGTTTCGGGTTCTTCCAAGACGGCCGCTCGCCATCCCCCTATCGTCGCGGGTTCGCGAGGAGCCACGGGACAGCTTGGAGGAACCATGCCGAGGATGGACGGCCGCGTGCCCGCTGCACCGAAGTCCGTGACGATGCGCCGCGCGGCACTGGCGCTGGCCGCGCTGCTCGCGGCCGCTGCCCTCGCCGCCTGCGCGGGCGAGATCCGCCGGCGCACGCCGCCGTTCGTGGATGCGCGGGGAGCGCTCGTGCCCTCCAGCATCGCGGTGATGGAACGCATGGACCTGGACGGCTCGCTGCAGGACGTGTGGATCCGCGGCCTGGACACCCGCAACCCGGTGCTGGTGCTGCTGCACGGCGGTCCCGGCGCCAGCGAGTCCGCCCTGTTCCGCCGCTTCGTCCCGCAGCTGGAGCAGCATTTCACGGTCGTCTACTGGGACCAGCGCGGCACGGGCCGCTCGTGGCTGCCGGCGGCGAAGCGCGAGGCCCTCAGCACCGAACAGCTGCTGCGCGACCTGCACGTGCTGGTGGATCGCGTCACGCGCACGCTGGGCAAGCGGCAGGTGGTCTTGCTGGGACATTCGTGGGGCACGGTGCTGGGCGTGTTCTATTCCGCGCGCCATCCCGGGCGCGTGCAGCACTACATCGGCGTGGCGCAGGTGGTGAACACGGTGGAGGGGCAGCGCATCGAGCAGCAATTCATCCGCGCCCAGGCCGCGGCGCGCCAGGACGAGGAGACGCTGCGGGAGATCGAGGGCTTC
>DASWUI010000778.1:0-2081 GCA_036401715.1 Ramlibacter sp.
CAGCCGGTGCTGGAGGCCGCATGAAGATCGTCATCCTCGGGCTGTCGATCACCTCCTCCTGGGGCAACGGGCACGCGACGACCTTCCGCGGGCTGGTGCGCGAGCTCGCCAGGCGCGGGCACGAGGTCACCTTCCTGGAGCGGGACGTGCCCTGGTACGCGAACAGCCGAGACCTGCCGAACCCGCCTTACGGCACCACGCACCTGTACGCCGATTTCGATGAATTGCGCGAGCGGCACGGCGAGGAGGTGCGCGATGCCGACCTGGTCATCGTCGGCTCCTACGTGCCCGAGGGCGTGCGCGTGGGCGACTGGGTGCAGGAGGAGGCCAACGGCATCAAGGCCTTCTACGACATCGACACGCCGGTGACGCTGGCCAGGATGGCGCGCGGCGACCACGAGTACCTGCATCCGCGGCAGGTCGCCGGCTACGACCTGTACCTGTCCTTCACCGGCGGGCCGACACTCCAGCGCCTGGAGCGCGAGTTCGGCGCGCCGCGCGCGCGCGCCCTGTACTGCTCCTTCGACCCGGAGCTGTACTTCCCCGAGCCGCAGCAAGCGCAGTGGGACCTGGGCTACATGGGCACCTACAGCGACGACCGGCAGCCGAGCGTGAAGGCCTTCCTGCTGGAGGCCGCGCGCCAGCAGCCGCAGGGCCGATTCATCGTCGCCGGACCCCAGTACCCGGACACGGCGGGCTGGCCGGCGAACGTCACGCACCAGCCACACCTGCCGCCCTCGGAGCACCGGCGCTTCTACAACAGCCAGCGCTTCACGCTCAACGTGACGCGCAGGGACATGATCGCCGCCGGCTGGTCGCCCAGCGTGCGGCTGTTCGAGGCCGCCGCCTGCGGCACGCCGATCATCAGCGACCGCTGGGCCGGGATCGAGTCGCTGCTGGTGCCGCACGAGGAGATCCTGCTGGTGGACCGCACGGAGGACGTGCTGGACATCCTGCGCCGCTGCGGCGAGGACGAGCGCCTGCGCATGGCGGAGCGCGCGCGCCGCCGCATCCTGGCGGAGCACACCGCCGCGCACCGGGCCGCCGAGGTGGAGGCGCACGCGCAGGAACTCCTCAGCGGCGTGGCGGCCTGAGCCGGACGACGGAGGACGACATGGCAGACCCCAAGGCCGAACTCCAGCGCCAGATCGACGCGCTGGGTCCCTGGTTCCACAACCTGCACCTGCCCGGCGGCGTGCAGACGGTGCCCGACCACTTCATCGGCGGCGACTTCCCCACTTTCAAGTGGGAGCAGATCCGCCCGCACGTGCCGCAGGACCTGCGGGGCTGGCGCGTGCTGGACGTCGGCTGCAATGCCGGTTTCTACAGCTTCGAGCTGGCCCGTCGCGGCGCCTCGGTGCTCGCGATCGACATGGAGCCGCTGTACCTGGCCCAGGCGCGCTGGGCGGCGAAGCAGTTCGGGCTGCAGGACCGCGTCGAGTTCCGCCAGATGCAGGTCTACGATCTCGCACGCACGGACGAGCAGTTCGACCTGGTGTGGTTCATGGGGGTGTTCTACCACCTGCGCTATCCGCTGCTCGCGCTGGACCTCCTGTCGCAGCGCACGCGCCGCATGATGGTGTTCCAGACGCTGTCGATGCCGGGCGAGCAGGTCTATCCCGACACGCTGGACCACCCGATCACCGAGCGCGAGCCGCTGCTGGATCCGGGCTGGCCGAAGATGGCCTTCATCGAACACAAGTTCTCGGGCGACCCCACCAACTGGTGGGTGCCGAACCACGCGGGCATCGAGGCGATGCTGCGGTCGGCGGGACTGCGCGTGCAGACTCGGCCGGCGGAGGAGATCTACGTGTGCGTGCCGAGCCCGGAGACGGCGGCGTGGAAGTGGGACACGCAGCTGCAGTCGGTGCTGGGGGCGACGGGGGGTGTCGGCGTGGCGGCTGCGCGGGAGCAGGAGGAAGAGGCGGACGCGTAGGTGAACATGTGATCCGGGCCCGACCCGGGATTCGTCGGGGGGTGTCGGCTTGCCGACATGGATTGCGGGTCAAGCCCGCAATGACATGGTGGGGGCTTGCACCGACACCGACGCGGGCACGTGCACGTGCACGTGCACGGGCACG
>DASWUI010000779.1:0-2079 GCA_036401715.1 Ramlibacter sp.
GGCGGTGCGCGAGCTGCAGGAGGAAACCGGCTTCCACCTGCTGGCCTCGGAGATGGAGCACGCCTGCAAGGCCATGCGCATCTTCGACCATCCGGACCGCAGCCAGCGCGGCCGCGTGATCACGCACGCCTTCTACTTCGACCTGGGCGAGCGCATGCTGCCGGAGATCGCGGGCAGCGACGACGCGGCGGAAGCGCGCTGGGTGCCGATCGCGGAGCTGCCCTCGCTGGAAGACCAGTTCCACGACGACCACTTCCACATCCTCGAAGCCTTCCTCACGTCACCGGCGCCGGATTGAACAGCACCAGCTGGTTGTGCAGCTTCCACTGCTCGGCCCAGGTCTTCTTCCGCCCGCTCGCCACGTCCAGCATCAGCCGGAACATCTCCCAGCCGACTTCCTCGATGCTGGCCTTGCCTTCGGCGATGGTGCCGGCGTTCACGTCCATCAGGTCGTGCCAGCGCCGCGCGAGGTCGCTGCGCGTCGCCACCTTGATCACCGGCACTTCCGCCAGGCCGTAGGGCGTGCCGCGGCCGGTGGTGAACACGTGCAGGTTCATGCCCGCGGCCAGCTGCAGCGTGCCGCAGATGAAGTCGCTGGCCGGCGTCGCCGCGTACACCAGGCCCTTGTGCTTCAGCTTCTCGCCCGGCGGCAGCACGCCGTCGATGCGCGACGAGCCCGACTTCACGATCGAGCCCATCGCCTTCTCGACGATGTTGGACAGGCCGCCCTTCTTGTTGCCGGGGCTGGTGTTGGCGCTGCGGTCCACGCTGCCGCGCTGCAGGTAGGCGTCGTACCAGGCCATCTCGCGCACGATCGCCTGCGCGACCTCCGGGGTCGCGGCCCGCGCGGTCAGCTGCGCCACGCCGTCGCGCACCTCCGTGGTTTCCGAGAACATCACCGTGGCTCCGGCACGCACCAGCAGGTCCGAGCAGAAGCCGACCGCGGGATTGGCGGTCACGCCGGAGAAGGCATCGCTGCCGCCGCACTGCACGCCGACCACCAGCTCGCTGGCGGGCACGGTCTCGCGGCGGCGCCTGTCCAGGCGCTGCAGGTGCGACTCCGCCTGCCGCATGATGGATTCGACCATGGACATGAAGCCCACGTGCGCATCGTCCTGCAGGCAGACGACGTCCAGCTCCGGCGCCTGGCCGCGCTGGTCCGCGATGGGAATGCTGCCCGGCGGCAGCAGCCGCTCGGGCTGCAGCTTCTCGCAGCCCAGGCTCACCACCATCACCTCGCCGCCGAAGTTCGGGTTGAGGCTGATGTTGCGCAGCGTGCGGATCGGGATCACCGCATCCGGCGCATCGATGGCGACGCCGCAGCCGTAGCCGTGTTCCAGCGCCACCACGTCGTCCACGTTGGGGTACCTGGGCAGCAGCTGCGACTTGATGCGCTCGATGGCGAAGCGCGTGACGCCCGCCACGCACTGCACGCTCTGCGTGATCGCCAGGATGTTGCGCGTGCCGACGGAGCCGTCCGGGTTGCGGTAGCCCTCGAAGGTGTAGCCCTCCAGCGGCGGCAGCGGCTCGCGCGCGGCCGTCGCGAACGGCAGGTCCTCCAGGCTGCGCGCCTCGGGCATGCGCAGCAGGCGCTCGTGCACCCAGCTGCCGGCGGGTATGTCCTGCACGGCCTGGCCGATGCCGACGTTGTAGCGGCGCACGGTGGCGCCGGCGGGCAGGTCGACCAGGGCGACCTTGTGCCCCTGCGGCACCTTCTCGCGCAGCACCAGGCCGGAGGGGAACACCGTCCCCGCCGGCAGGCCGCCGTCGTTCGCCACGATGGCCACGTTGTCGGCCTCGTGCATGGTGATGAACAGGGGCTCGGTCGCCATGGCCGCGCTCACTCCGCCCTGATGTTGGCCGCCGCCACCACCTGCGCCCAGCGCTTGCGCTCGGTGGCGAAGAACTGGTCCTGCTCCTGGGGCGTCATGGTCACCACCTCGGCGCCCTGGCCGGCCAGGCGCGCGCGCACGTCCGGATTGCGGATGGCGCGCACCAGTTCGGCGTTGAGGCGTTCGACGACGGCGTTCGGCGTGCCCCTGGGCGCCAGCACGCCCTGCCAGCTGCCGGACTCGAAGC
>DASWUI010000780.1:0-5436 GCA_036401715.1 Ramlibacter sp.
CGCACCTTCGACGACGTGCGCGACCAGGCGGACTGGAAGCGCTGGCTGGAGCGGCGCAGCACCGCGCAGCCGCCCGGCGGCGAACGCTTTGCCGACGTCGAGCGGCGCGCCAGCGCCGGCCTGCGCGCGCTGGTGCGTCGCCATCCGGACCAGCACGTGCTGGTCGTCTCCCACGGCGACGTGCTCAAGGCGATGATCGCGGCCAGCCTCGGCCTGTCGCTGGACCTGCTGGAGCGCTTCGACATCGCGCCGGCTTCCATCAGCATCCTCGCCATGGGCGAGGACTGGGCCCGGCTGCAGCTGCTCAACGCGCAGGGGCCGCTTCGCTGAGGTGGCGGCGGCGGTGCGCCTGCGCCAGCAGCCGCAGCGACGAGGCCACCTGCCGGGCGAGCGCGGCCCAGTCGCCCGGTCGCGGCTGCCGGAACAGGCGCACCGCCGGATACCAGGGCGAGTCGTCGCGCCGTTCCATCCAGCGCCAGTCCGCCTCGTGCTTCAACAGCACCCAGGTGGGCCGACCCAGCGTCCCCGCCAGGTGCGCGGGCCTGGCGTCGGTGCAGATCACCAGGTCCAGCTGGCACATGGCTGCGGCTGCCATCGTGATCTCGCCGGTGCGGGGCGACAGGCATTCGATGTCCAGGCGCTGCAGCAGCGGGTCGCTGGCGGCCTGGCCCTGCTGCAGCGAGAAGAACTGCGCTTCCTCCACGCCGAACAGCGGCGCCAGTTCCTGCAGCGGCGCCGACCGGTCCTGGCCCCAGTCGCTCACCGACCAGAGCAGGCCGACGCGCAGCCGTCCTTCGTCGGCGATACCCAGGTCCGCGTGCCTCGGCAGCTGGCCCTGCAGGTGCG
Source organism: Ramlibacter sp. (assembly GCA_036401715.1). Lineage (GTDB taxonomy): Bacteria > Pseudomonadota > Gammaproteobacteria > Burkholderiales > Burkholderiaceae_C > Ramlibacter. The sequence continues at coordinate 847 of DASWUI010000780.1, forward strand.
GATAGGGCGGCGGCAAGGTGGCGAGGTTCGCGCGCAGCGCGTACGGTAGCTCCATCACCTCGACCTGGACTTCGTGCTCCGGCAGCGGATCGTCGGTCCACCAGTCGCGCACCTCGCCCAGCCCCGGAGCGCCCGCCAGCAGCTTGACCAGCGGCGGCTGCACCATGAAGTGCACGCGCGAAGCGCGCAGGTGCGGCACGAAGCGCATGAACTGCAAGGTGTCGCCCAGCCCGTGGTCGCAGCGCACCAGCACGGAACGGCCCGCCAGCGGGGTGCCGTCCCAGCGCAGGTACTCGGGACGGTGCGCGAAGCCGGGCTCGCGCTGCCGCGCGCGGCGCAGCGACTCGATGCGGTCGGTCGCCTGCCAGGCCGCTTCGAAGTCGCCGCGCCGCATGGCGGCCAGCCAGTCGCCCGAGACGTCGGGCAGCGCCTGTTCGCTCAAGCGGCGAGCACGGCCCTGCGGCCGGTGCCGTTGCGGCCGTTCACCCGCCGGCTGGACGGCTTCACGTTGGGCGCCTCGTGCGTGGCGGTGACGCGCGTGAGCAGCTTGTCGAAGTAGGTGATGGTCTTCTTCAGGCCTTCGGTGAGCTGCACCGTCGGCTCCCAGTTCAGCTTGTCCTGCGCCAGCGTGATGTCGGGGCGGCGCCGCACCGGGTCGTCCACCGGCAGTTCGGCGAACACGATCTTCGACTTGGAGCCGGTGAGCTCGATCACCTGCTTCGCGAGGGCGAGGATGGTGAACTCGCCCGGATTGCCGAGGTTGATCGGCCCCGGCAGCGGCTCGTCCAGTGCCATGAAGCGCACGAAGCCTTCGATCAGGTCGTCCACGTAGCAGAAGCTGCGCGTCTGCTGGCCCTTGCCATACACGGTGATGGGCTGGCCCCGCAGGGCCTGCACGATGAAGTTGGACACCACGCGCCCGTCGTTGGGGTGCATGCGCGGGCCGTAGGTGTTGAAGATGCGGCCGACGCGGATGTCCACCCCGAACTGGCGGTGGTAGTCGAAGAACAGCGTCTCGGCGCAGCGCTTGCCTTCGTCGTAGCAGCTGCGCGGGCCGACGGGGTTGACGTTGCCCCAGTAGCCCTCGGGCTGCGGGTGGTAGCTGGGATCGCCGTAGACCTCGCTGGTGGAGGCCTGGAAGATGCGCGCGCGCGTGCGCTTGGCCAGGCCGAGCATGTTGATCGCGCCGATCACGCTGGTCTTGGTGGTCTGCACCGGGTCGTGCTGGTAATGCACGGGGGAGGCGGGACAGGCCAGGTTGTAGATCTCGTCCACTTCGACCTGCAGGGGCACCGTGACGTCGTGCCGCACGAGCTCGAAGCGTGGGTTGTCGAGCAGGTGCTCGATGTTGTCCTTGGTGCCGGTGAAAAAGTTGTCGGCACAAATCACGTGGTGGCCCTGCGCGACCAGCCGCTCGCACAGGTGGCTGCCGAGGAAGCCCGCGCCACCGGTGACCAGGACGGTGCTGCTGCCGTTGTACTTGCGCATGTTCTTCTTCCCTGTGTCGTAATGAATTTTGTCGAAGCACCGTCGCCAGTGATTCGGCTTTCTTTATACGCAAACTCGAGCGATCCGTGGGGCGATGCAGCTCTGCGCGAAGCAACTGTCGCGAATACAATCTCGGCCATGAGGTCGCGCCCCGGCGGCCTTTTTCTTTGCCAGTACCGGGGCCATGTAGAGGAACACCATGTACAAAAACCTCGCCGCGATCGCCGTCGCGGCCAGTTGCATCGCCACTCCCGCCCTCGCGCAGAAGAACGAGCCCCTCAAGGTCGGCTTCGTCTATGTCGCGCCCATCACCGAGGCCGGCTGGGTGCGCCAGCACGAGGAGGGCCGCCAGGCCGTGCAGGCCGCGTTCGGCGGCCGCGTGAAGACCTCCTTCGTCGAGAACGTGCCCGAGGGCCCCGATGCCGAGCGCGTCATCCGCGACCTGGCGGCGACCGGCCACAAGCTGATCTTCACGCCGAGCTTCGGCTACATGGAGCCGACGCTGAAGGTTGCGAAGGAGTTCCCGGACGTGAAGTTCGAGGCCGTCACGGGCTACAAGACCGCGGCCAACGTCGCCGCCGCCAATGCGCGCTACTACGAGGGCCGCTACCTCGCGGGCATTGCCGCCGGGCGGATGACGAAGAGCAACCTCGCAGGGTATGTGGCGGGCTTTCCCATTCCCGAGGTGCTGCAGGGCATCAATGCCTTCACGCTCGGGATGCGCTCGGTCAATCCCAAGGCCCAGGTGAAGGTGCTGTGGCTCAACGCCTGGTTCGACCCGGGCAAGGAGCGCGAGGCGGCCATGGCGCTGATGGACCAGGGCGCCGATGTCCTGTCCTTCCACACCGCGTCCACCGCCGTCATGGCGGCCGCGCAGGAACGCGGCAAGCTGGCCGTGGCCTACCACTCCGACATGCGCAAGGTCGCGCCGGATGCGCAGGTGGTCGCCGTCACGCACCAGTGGGGCGACTACTACCGACGCCGCACGCAGGCGGTGCTCGACGGGACCTGGAAGAGCGGCAACGTCTGGGGCGGCGTGAAGGAAGGGATGATCCGCGTCGGCTACTTCGGCAGCAAGGTGTCCAGGACCGTGCAGGACGAAGTGCTGGCCCGCCAGAAGGACATCGCCTCCGGCAAGCTGCGGCCCTTCACGGGGCCCATCGTGGACAACGAAGGCAAGGTGGTGCTCCCCAAGGGGCAGGCGCTGACGGATGCGCAGATACTGGATATGAACTATCTCGTATCGGGGGTGCAGGGGAAGACTGCAAAATGAGGTGGCTGCCGGCCGAGCACGGCATGACCTGAATCCCATGCACGCCTACCGCGCCGCCCTGCTGTCCTTCGCCGACGACGGAACCGCCCGCTACGAGGAGGACGGCCTGCTGGTCGTGGGGCCCGAAGCGGGCGGGCGCAAGGTGATCCGCGCGGCCGGTGCGTACGCCGCCCTGGCGGCGAACTATCCCGGCATCGCGGTGACGCACCTCCCGGGGCGCATCCTCGCGCCGGGCTTCATCGACCTGCACGTCCACTTCCCGCAGACCGACGTGATCGGCTCGCCCGCCGAGGGCCTGCTGCCCTGGCTGGAGAACTACACCTTCCCGCACGAGGCGCGCTTTGCCGACCATGGCTACGCCATCGGCGTGGCGCAAGTCTTCCTCGACGAGCTGCTGCGCAACGGGGTGACCAGCGCGCTGACCTTCTGCACCTCGCACCCGCATTCGGTGGACGCGCTGCTGGAAGCCAGCGAGCAGCGCCGCCTGCGCATGATCGCCGGCAAGGTCCTGCAGGACCGGCACTCCCCGGACGGCGTGCGCGACGAGACCGAGCAGTCGCTGGTGGACACCGAGGCGCTGATCCGCCGCTGGCACCGCCGCGGGCGGCTCGGCTACGCCATCACGCCGCGCTTCGCGCCCAGCTGCAGCGAGGCGCAGTTGCGCGGCGCCGGCGAGCTGGCGGCAAAGCACCCCGACGTCTGGATCCAGTCGCACGTGGCGGAGAACAAGGAGGAGATCCGCTGGGCACGCGAGCTCTTTCCCCGCGCGCGCAGCTACCTGTCCATCTACCGGGACTTCGGGCTGATGCGCGAACGCGCGATCTATGCCCACTGCATCCACTTCGACGACGAGGACCGCGCCCTCATGCGCGACACCGGGGCGGCGGCGGCGGTCAGCCCCACCAGCAACCTGTTCCTGGGCAGCGGCTTCTTCGACTACGAGGGCGCGCTGCGCATCGGCTTTCGCTTCGGCCTGGCCAGCGACGTCGGCGGCGGCACCAGCTTCAGCCCGTTCCACACCATGCTGGCCGCGTACTACGTCGGCCGGGAGGGCCAGACCAAGCCCGGCGTGAGCCTCAGCCCGCAGAACCTGTGGTGGCAGCACACCGCCGGGGCGGCCGAGGCCCTGGGGCTGGACGGTGTCATCGGCAACCTGCGACCCGGCTGCGAGGCCGACTTCCTGGTGCTGGACCCGCATGCCACGCCCCTGCTGGCGCGCAAGGTTCGGCATGCGCGCAACCTCGACGAGCTGCTGTTCTCCATGATCGTGCTGGGGGACGACCGCGTCGTGCAGCAGGTGGTGGTGGATGGGGTAAGCACCAGCAGGAGCGGCGCCGGGGCTGCATAGACTGTCCCCGCACAAGGGGAAGCCATGCTGTCCAAGTCTCGCCTGTTCCGCACCACCCTGGCGGGTTGCTGCCTGGCGCTCGCCGCGCTGGGTGCCGCCGCCCAGCCGTATCCGTCCCGCGCCATCACGATGGTCATGCCCTACGCGCCCGGCGGGCCGGGCGACACCATCACCCGCGTGTTCGCGGCGGCGATGCAGAAGACCCTGGGCCAGCAGATCGTGGTGGACAACACCGCCGGCGCTTCGGGCTCCATCGGCACCGCCAAGGTGGCGCGGGCGGCGCCCGACGGCTACACGCTGCTGATGATCCACGTGAGCCATGCCACCAACCTGGCGATGTACAAGGGGCTGCCCTACCACCCGGTGGACGATTTCGAGCCGATCGGATCCGCCACCAGCGGCCCGATGGTGGTGGTGGCCCGCAACGACTTCCCGGCCAGGGACCTGGACGAATTCATCGCCTACCTGCGCGCCAACGCCC
>DASWUI010000781.1:0-1722 GCA_036401715.1 Ramlibacter sp.
ACGCCCTCCAGCAGCCGCTGCAGGCCCATGGTCGAATCGAAGGCGGGCGACGGCGCCAGGCCTTCGGGCGGCGGCGCGGGGGGCATTTCCTCCGCTTCGAACACCACCGCCGTGGCGGCATAGGGGTCCGGCGGAACGGACGCCGCGGCCGCTGCCACGGCGGCAGCCGCGGGCGCGGCGCGCGGCCGCGCGATCGCATTGCGGCACTGCGCGAGGTCGCGCGCCATCTCGGCGGCGTCCTGGTAGCGCGCCTGCGGATTCTTCTGCATCGCCCGCGCGATCACGCCGTCGAGCGCCGCGGGAACCCCGGCGCGGAACTGCGTGGGCGGCGGCGGGTTGCCGTGCAGGATGGCGTTGAGCAGGTGGCCGAGGTTGTTGCCGCTGAACGCGGGAACGCCCGCGACCATCTCGTACAGCATGGACCCGAGCGAGAAGATGTCGCTGCGGTGGTCGATGGTGTGGCCGCCGACCTGCTCGGGCGACATGTACTTGGGCGAACCCATCATGGTGCCGCTTTGCGTGCGCACGTCCGACTTCTGCATGCGGGCGATGCCGAAGTCCATGATCTTCGCGTGGCCGTCGGGCAGCAGCATGATGTTGCCCGGCTTGATGTCGCGGTGGACCACGCCGCGCGCATGCGCCGCGCCCAGGGCGGCGGCGACCTGCGCGCCGATGTCCACGGCCTCGTGCAGCGGCAGCAGGCCCTGTGCCATGCGGTCGCGCAGCTCCACCCCCTCCAGCACCTCCATGGCGATGTAGAGCCAGTCGCCCTCGCGCCCGAGGTCGTGGATGGTGATGATGCCGGGGTGGTTCAGGCCGCCGGCGGCCTTGGCCTCCTGCAGGAAGCGCGCCTCGAGGTGGCGGCGCTCCCCGGCGGCATCGGGCAGCAGCAGCGTCTTGATGGCCACCTTGCGCTGCAGGGTCTCGTCCTCCGCGAGGTACACCACGCCCATGGCCCCGCGCCCGAGCTCGCTCAGGACGCGGTAGCGCCCGAGGTGCGTGAACGGTGGAGGATGCGCCGGCATGGGTTCAGAACAGCTTGTTCAGGCGATCGCGCAGCTGGTCCATGAGTCCGGGCTGCTCCCGCTCCTTGTCCCTGGGGCGCGCGCGCCGCGCCGGCGCGGCGGGGGCGGCGAACACGTGCCGCAGCTGCATTTCCTCGCCCGGCTGCAGCTGCACGTCCAGACGCAGCGGCGGGAAGCGGCCGCTGCGCACCTCGATGCTGTGCGGCCCCGGCGGCAGCTTCAGGTCCAGCACGGGCGGCGTGCTGCCCATGCTCTGGCCGTCGACGAACACTTCGCCCGACGGCTTGATGTCCAGGTGGATGATCCCGGGACGCCGGGCCAGCGCGCGCTGCTCGCGCGCCGTGCGCACGCCCAGGCCGGCGGCGAGCAGCAGCACGACGCCGCCGCCGGCGAGCAGGCGGCGCCGCATGGTGCGCTGTCGCGCCGCTTCGGCATCGAAGACGAAGATGGTGTGCTTGCGCAGCTCCTCGTCCACCATCTCGCCGGCGGGCCGCAGGTCCGCCGCCTCGCGCGGCGCGCTGGCCGCCAGGGCCTCGCGGAACGACTGCGACGTGACGATCGAACGCGTGTCCGAGCAGCCGGCGAGCGCCGCGGCCATCTGCAGGCCCTCCCCGCGCAGGCGCGGCGAGTCGCCGTCCTGCAGGACTTCGATGCGCCCGTGGTGCAGGCCGATGCCCAGGGAGGCGCCGCCGGCGGC
>DASWUI010000782.1:0-2040 GCA_036401715.1 Ramlibacter sp.
GCAGCACCAGCGTCGGCACCCCGAAGGTCGGCGCCTCCTCCTGCAGGCCGCCGGAATCGGTCAGCAGCAGGCGGGCATTGGCGAGCGCGCGCTGCATGTCCAGGTAGTCGAGCGGCGCCACCAGCGAGACGTTCGGCAGGCGGCCGAGGATCGCCCGCGCCGGCTTCTGCACCGCCGGGTTGAGGTGGACCGGGAACAGCACGCGGGTGGCGGGATACGCGGCGGCGATGTCGGCGACGGCGCGGAAGGCCTGCTCCATCTCGTCGCCCCAGTGCTCGCGCCGGTGCGCGGTGACCAGGATGTGCCCCCGCTCCGGCACCTGCTGCCGGCGGATGCCGTAGAGGCCGCACACCCACAGCTGGGCGTCCACCACCGTGTTGCCGGTGACCCGGATGCGGCGCGGATCGATGCCCTCGGCCAGCAGCGCCTGGCGGGCCCGCTCGGTGGGCGCCATGTGCAGGGCGGCGATCCGGCTGATCATCTGCCGCAGGCCCTCCTCGGGAAAGGGCCGCTGGAGGTCGTTGGTTCGCAGCCCGGCCTCCACGTGCACCACGGGCACGCGCCCGTAGAACCCGGACAGGGCGCCGAGGAAGGCGCTCTCGGTGTCGCCCTGGACGATGCACGCCTCCCAGCCCATGCGCCCGCCCAGGGTGTCGAGCTGGTGCCGGCAGCCCGCGCTGAACTCCTCCAGCGTGCTGCCGGAGCGCTCCAGCAATGCGTCCGGGACGATGCCGAAGCAGCGCAGCATGTTCCACGCCATGTCGGCGTGCTGTCCGGTGTGGACCCAGTGCACGTCCATCGCCTCGTGCGTGCGCAGTGCCCGGTACACGGGGGCGAGCTTGACGATTTCGGGCCGCGTGCCGGCGATGACCGCGATGCAGGATTTCTTCATGGAGACCTCGGTGGATGAACGGGGGTGCGTGCCGCGCGGCGCGGTGGGCTGGCGCATGCGGACGCTTGCAGGAAAATCTAGGTGTTGCTCGTGTCCGGCGCGCGGGCGAAGCCTCCCGGTTCCGCAGGACAGATGTCCTGCCGATGTCCCGGCGAGGCGGGAGGTGCGTGACGCATGCCGCACCCGCCCGCGCCGCGCTAGCGGGCGAACGGCGCCAGCCGCGCGACGGGCGCCTTCAGCGCGTGCCGGTCGGCGTACGCATGCAGCGCGAGCCGCCCGGTGACGCCCAGCTTGGAATAGATGGACGTCAGGTGGTTGCGCAGCGTGTGCTCGCTGATGCACAACCGGCCGGCGATCACCTTCACCGGCGCCGACGCGTCGGAGGTGACGGCCGCGACGGTCTGGCGCTCGCGCGTGGTCAGGCTGGCGATGCGCTCGGCATCCACGTCGTGCCGGCGCGGGGTGGCGCGTGGCTGCGGCTCCTTGTCCCGCGCGGCCGCGGGCGCGGCGAACAGCGCACCGGTGCCGACGGCATCGATCGCCTTCAGCAGCGCCCCGGGGCCTTCGCGCTTCTGCAGCACGCCGCAGGCGCCCGCATCGAACAGCAGCGACAGGAAGTCCGGGTCCGCCGCGCTCGTGACGACGAGGAGCTTGGCCCGCGAAGCCAGGTACGCGTCGCGCAGGTCCTCCACGCCGTAGCCGTCGTCGAAGTCGAGGACCACCACGTCGGGCAGGTCCCGCTCCATGGCGGGCAGCGCGTCTTCCAGGCGGGACGACACCCCCGCGAGCTGGAAGCGCGGGCCGGCGGTCTGCACGAGGCGCTGCAGGCCCCAGCACACCAGGGGCGGCGCGACCAGGTGCACCTGCAGCGGCGCGGCGGCGCAGCGGCCGCCCTGCGCGGGCGATGCGTGCGCCACCGCCGGCGCGGCCGGCGGGACGCCGTCGGCGACGGCGAAGGACTCCCGGTGATCTCCCACGACTGCCATGTGTGTTTTCTCCATCAGTGTCAGGTGGGGCGCGAGAGGGCCCAGGCCATCAGCACGAACAGGACCGCCAGCGGCCAGCGCAGCGCGCGCAGCACGGCGCGCGTGGCCTGCAGCGCGCAGGGGCAGTGGCGCCCTTCGCCGCCGAGGGCGCAGTCACGACAG
>DASWUI010000783.1:0-8945 GCA_036401715.1 Ramlibacter sp.
GCGCCTCCAGCGCCTCGATGCGCTGCAGCAGCACGCCGCGCCGCGCGAGGCCGCCCGTGGCCGCGAGCAGGGCCGACGGCGCCGCGAGCGACAGCGCGCAGGGGCAGGTGACGATCAGGATCGCGACCGCGATGCCCACCGCCTGGCCGGGGCCTTGCGGCCACCACCACCAGGCAGCCCCCGCGGCCGCCAGCAGGACCGCGACCAGGAAGGGGCTGGCGATGCGGTCGGCCATCCTGGCCATCGCCGGCTTCTCGTGCGAGGCCCGCTCCATCAGGGCGACGATCTGGCCGAAGCGCGTGGCGCCGCCGACGCGCTGCACGGCCACCAGCACGGTACCGCTGAGGTTGGAACTGCCGGCGATCACCGGCTGGCCGGCATGGCGCGGGATCGGCGTGGACTCGCCGGTCAGCAGCGCCTCGTCCACCTGCGTGTCGCCCTGCAGGATCTCGCCGTCGGCCGGGAACACCTCGCCGGGCTGCAGCCGGATGTGGTCCCCGGCGGCCAGCCGCCGCACCGGCACCCGCTCGCTGCCGCCGTCGGCGCGCAGGCGCTCCACGGTGTCGGGCAGGCGGCGCATCAGCGCCTCCAGCGAGCCCGCGGTGCGGTCGCGCAGCCGCTGCTCCAGCAGGCGGCCGGACAGCAGGAAGAACACGAACATGGTCACCGAGTCGTACCAGACCTCGCCGCCCAGCGGCCCCTGCGGGTCGAAGGTGGCCGCCGTGCTGGCGCCGAAGGCGATCAGGATGCCCAGCGAGACCGGCACGTCCATGCCGATGCGGCCGTGGCGCAGGTCGCGCCAGGCCGAAGAGAAGAACGGGCGGCAGGAGAACAGCAGGACCGGCAGCGTCAGCAGCCAGGAGGCCCAGCGCAGAAGAGACGCCACGTCGGGCGTCATGTCGCCCGGCTCGGCGATGTACGCGGGCAGCGCATACATCATCACCTGCATCATGCAGAAGCCGGCCACCAGCCAGCGCCACAGCAGCATGCGCTGCGCCTGGCGGCGCGGCACGGCCGCCAGCTGGTCGCCCGCGGGCAGCCCGCGGTAGCCCGCGCGCTGCAGGGCGTGCAGCCACTGGGACGGGCGGCCCTGCGCCGGGTTCCAGACGATGCGGGCGGTGGCGGTGGAGCCGTTCACGTCCACTTCGGCCACGCCGGGCAGGCCCGTCAGCGCCTGTTCGATGGTCAGGGAGCAGCCGGCGCAGTAGATGCCTTCGATGGCGAGATAGGATTCCCAGCAGCCGGGGCGCGCGGGGGCCGGGCGGCTGAAGGTTTCCCATTCCTCGCGCAGGTCGATGGCCGCCCCGCCCTCCTCCTGGGCAGGGTGCGGCACGTCGCCCGCCAGGAGGGACGGAAGGGTCGCAGCTTGCATGCGGCTAGCCTAAGGGCGGGCACCCCCCCTCCGGTTGACAAATGTCAACGGGCTCCGGGCGCCCCCTCTTAAGCTAGCTCATCTGGATACAAAGGAGACTTGAATGTACACACGCATCCTGGTGCCCACCGACGGTTCCGCGCTGTCGAAGAAGGCCGTGAAGAGCGCGGTCGAACTGGCGGCCGCCGTGGGCGCCGAGGTCGTTGCCCTGAACGTGGTGCCGCGCTACCCCACCTCCTACTTCGAAGGCGGCATCTCCATCTCCCCCAGCGAGGTCGCCCGGGTGGAGAAGCAGTGGGCAGAGCAGGGACAGGCGCTGGCCGCGGAGGTCGAGAAGGCCGCCGTCAAGGCGGGGGTGAAGGCCAAGGCGGTGACGGTCCGCTCCGACCTGGTGGCCGAGGCGATCCTGGCCGCCGCCAGGAAGAACAAGTGCGACCTGGTGGTGATGGCGTCCCACGGCCGGCGGGGGATCAAGCGCCTGCTGCTGGGCAGCGAGACGCAGCACGTCCTGACGCATGGCAATATCCCGGTGCTGGTCCTCCGCTGACCGGCGCCCTCGAAACGAACAAGAAAGACCTCAATGAAAATCGTCCTGGCCGCCGACGGCAGCAGCTACACCAAGAAGGCGCTGGCCTTCCTCGTCACCCATGAAGAGATCGCCGGCGGCGACGGCCACATCGTGGTCGTCAACGTGCAGCCGGCGGTGCCGCCGCGGGTCAAGAGCATGGTGGGCGCCACCGCCGTCAACGAGTACCACGCCGAGGAGGCCGCCAAGGTGCTCAAGCCGATCGAGAAGTTCCTGCAGCGCCACGACCTGAGCTACACGGCCCGCTGGGCGGTGGGCAACCCCGGCCAGGAGATCGTGAAGGCCGCCAGGAAGGAAAAGGCGAACATGATCGTGATGGGCACGCACGGCCACGGCATCCTGGGCCGCGCGCTCCTGGGCAGCGTCGCCCAGAACGTGCTGACCGACTGCGAGATCCCGGTCCTGCTGGTGAAGTGACCCGCGCGGGGACTTCCCCGTTTATTCCGCGCGGGCAGCCGGGGCCGTTGACGCAGGTCAACCGTCCCGGCGCACGGCTCCATAAGCTGGCAGCAGTCCGTCCCGCGCCCCCGTGAAGCCTCCCCGCACCCTCTACGCCAAGCTGGTCGCCACCGGCACCGCCCTGCTGGTGCTGGCGCTGGCGTCCATCAGCCTGACGCTGTGGGTCACCTGGAACCTGCAGGGCGGCGCCGCGGCGGTGAACGAGGCCGGGCGGCTGCGCATGCACACGTACAAGATGGCGCTGGCGCTGGTCTCCGGCGGCGACCGCGCGGAACTGCAGGCGCTGGCGCGCGGCTTCGACGAAAGCCTGGCCCTGCTGAAGGCGGGCGATCCGTCGCGGCCGCTGTTCGTGCCCCGTTCCGGCGACTCGCGCGAGCGCTTCGAGGAAGTGCGGCTGCACTGGGACGCCCTGCGCTCGCAGTGGCTGGCGCCCTCGCCCCCGCCGACGCTGCGCAAGGACGCCGACGGCTTCGTGCTGCAGGTGGACGGCTTCGTGGCGGCGATCGAGGCGCAGATCGCGCAGTGGACGGCCATCCTGCACGGTTTCCAGCTGGCGCTGGTGGCGCTGGCCATCGGCAGCGCGGTCGTGATGTTCTACGCCGGCTACCTGTTCGTGCTCAGCCCGCTGGCGCGCCTCAAGCGCGGGCTGTCCGAAGTGCAGGCCGGCCACCTCGGCACGCGCATCGAGGTCGCCAACCGCGACGAGTTCGGCGAGCTCGCCGCCGGCTTCAACGACATGGCGCAGACGCTGCAGTCGCTCTACGAAGGGCTGGAGGAAAAGGTGCGCGAGAAGACGCTGCGCCTGGAGCTCAAGCGCCAGCGCCTGGCCGACCTGTACGAAGTCACCGCCTTCGTGGCCGAGGCGCCCTCGCTGGAAACGCTGGCGCAGGGCTTCGCGCGCCACGTGCGTCGCATCGCCCGCGCCGATGCCTCGGCGGTGCGCTGGTGCGACGAAGGCCGGCAGCGCTACCTGATGCTGGCCCACGACCAGCTGCCCGAGGCGATGGTCTCCGGGGAAGCCTGCGTGGAGGCCGGCGCCTGCCAGTGCGCTCCCGCCGCCTCCGATGCCGCCACCCGCGTGTTCCCGGTGCGCATCGTGGAGGACACCAAGCTGTCGCATTGCCGCGTGGCCGGCTTCGCCAGCGTGGTGTCGGTGCCGGTGCGGCTGCACGAGCGCACCCTGGCCGAGCTCAACCTGTTCTTCCGCCAGCCCACCGCGCTGGGCGAGGAGGAACGCGAGCTGCTCGATGCGCTGGCGAGCCACCTGGCCAGCGCGATGGAAGGGCTGCGCGCCGCCGCGATGGAGCGCGAAGCGGCGGTGGCCGAGGAGCGCGGCCTGCTGGCGCGCGAGCTGCACGACTCCATCGCGCAGTCGCTCGCCTTCATGAAGATCCAGGTGCAGCTGCTGCGCCAGGCCATGCAGCGCGGCGATGCGGCGGCGATGCAGCGCACCCTGGGCGAGCTGGAGACCGGCGTGCGCGAGAGCTACGCGGACGTGCGCGAGCTGCTGCTGCACTTCCGCACCCGCACCAGCCAGGAGGACATCCAGGCGGCGCTGCGCACCACCCTGCAGAAGTTCGAGCACCAGACGGGCCTGGCGACGAGCCTGAGCGTCGAAGGCCACGGCGTGCCCCTGGCGGCGGACGTGCAGGTGCAGGTGCTGCGCATCCTGCAGGAGGCGCTGTCCAACGTGCGCAAGCACGCCGGCGCGAAGCACGTGGACCTGCGGGTGACGGCCGCCCCGTCCTGGCGCTTCGAGGTGCGCGACGACGGCGCCGGCTTCGACCCGGCCGACCCGGCGCGCGGCGAGACGCACGTGGGCCTGCGCATCATGCAGGAGCGCGCCCAGCGCATAGGCGCACGCGTCAGCGTGCGGTCCGCCCGGGGCACGGGCTGCACCGTGGCCCTCGAACTACCGTCCAGCGCCGGGGATCGCCTGGGCGCGACCGAAACCGCCGAAGCCGCGGCGGCCTGAAGGAGAATGAAAAGCATGTCCCCGGTACGCCTGCTGGTCGTCGACGACCACACCCTGTTCCGCCGCGGCCTGGTGGCGCTGCTGGGCGCCGACGCGGCCATGCAGGTCGTCGGCGAGGCCGGCGATGCGGCCGAAGCCGTGCGCAAGGCCCAGGCGCTGCAGCCCGACGTGGTGCTGCTCGACAACCACCTGCCGGGGGCCACCGGCATCCAGGCGATCCCGGACCTCAAGGAAGCGGCGCCCAACGCGAAGATCGTGCTGCTCACCGTCAGCGAGGACGAGCACGACCTGCACCTGGTGCTGCGCAGCGGCGCCAATGCCTACCTGCTCAAGACCATCGAGGGCGACGTGCTGACCGGGGCGATCCACCGCGTGCTGCGGGGCGAGCCGGTGATCAGCCCGGAACTGATGGGCAAGCTGGTGGCCGGCCTGCAGGCCGGCGCCCCGGCGGCGCCGGCGCCCATCCAGACCACGCAGGACGGCGGCCCGACCCTGTCGCCGCGCGAGCAGGAGGTGCTGCGCCAGATCGCGCGCGGCGCCAGCAACAAGGAGATCGCGCGCTCGCTCGACATCGCCGAGACGACCGTGAAGATCCACGTGCAGCACATCCTGCGCAAGCTGGGGGTGAGCTCGCGCGTGCAGGCGGCCGTGGCCGTCACCAGCGGCGGCATCCGGATCTGAACGCGGTCCCGGGCCTGCCGCCGCGGCCGGTGAGTTCGTGAATACTTGATTTCGATCAAAGGCGGGGGGTGGGACGGTTCCTACCATTAGGTGTATTCCAAATGCACCTTTAAACCGAGAGGAGCCCGCATGACCCAGACCGCATCCCGCATCGACGTGCGCACCATCGCGCCGCGCGACCGCCACCCGCTGATCTTCTCCACCTTCAACAGCCTGGCCGCCGGCCAGGCCCTGGAGCTGGTCAACGACCACGATCCCCGCCCCCTCTACTACCAGTTCAACGCCCAGATGCCGGGCCAGTTCACCTGGGAGTACCTGGAGCACGGGCCGGACGTCTTCCGCGTCGCCATCACGCGCACGCAGGACGCCCCCGCGGCGGACGCGTCCGGCAGCTGCTGCGGCGGCGGCTGCGGCGGCTGATCACCATCACGGAGTGAAGAAAAAATCATGTTGAGAAACGTTCCCACCCTCTGGCGCTGGCTGGCACTGGTCTTCGTGCTGTCCTTCGGCGCCCTCGGTTACCTGGGCGTGCAGATCTACCAGTCCGCGCCCCCCATCCCCTCGGCCGTGGTGACCACCGGCGGCCAGGTGCTGTTCACCGGCGAGCAGGTCCAGCGCGGCCAGCAGGTCTGGCTGGCCGCCGGCGGCCAGCAGCAGGGCAGCGTCTGGGGCCACGGCGCGTACGTGGCGCCGGACTGGTCCGCCGACTGGCTGCACCGCGAAGCCGAAGCGCTCAAGGCGCTGCGCGGCAAGACGATCGCCGCCGATCCCTCGGCCCTGACCGCCTCACAGCGCGGCGCCGTGCAGGCCGAGCTGCAGGAAGAGATGCGGCGCAACACCCATGACGCGGCCAGCGGCAGGATCACCGTCAGCGACCTGCGCGCGCAGGCGATCCGCGAGACCGCCAGCCACTACGAGGCCCTGTTCGGCAATGACCAGACCCTGTCCAAGCTGCGCGAGCAGTACGCGATGGTCGAGAACAACATCCCGGCCAAGGCCGACCGCCAAGCCCTGACCGCGTTCTTCTTCTGGAGTGCCTGGGCCGCCGCCACCGACCGTCCCGGCGAGCAGGGCGTTTCCTATACCAGCAACTGGCCGCACGAGCCGCTGGTGGGCAACACCATGACCACGTCGTCGGCCATGTGGTCGATGGTCTCCATCATCCTGCTGCTGGCGGGCATCGCCGCCATGCTGTGGCTGCACGGCGCCGGCAAGCACGAGGAGGAGGCGGTCCCGCCCAAGAGCGACCCGCTGCTGGGCGTCAAGGCGACGCCTTCGATGAAGGCCACGCGCAAGTACTTCTTCGTCGTGATCGGCCTGATGCTGCTGCAGATCGCCATGGGCGCGATCACCGCGCACTACGCGGTCGAAGGCACCGCGTTCTTCGGCCTGCCGATCGGCGAGATCCTGCCCTACGTGAGCAGCCGCACCATCCCCACGCAGGTGGGCATCTTCTGGATCGCCACCGCGTGGCTCGCCACCGGCCTGTACATCGCGCCGCTGCTGGGCGGCAAGGAGCCGAAGTTCCAGAAGCTGGGCACCGACTTCCTGTTCTACGCGCTGCTGCTGATCGTGGTGGGCTCCACCGCCACCAGCTGGCTCGGCACGCTCCAGCGCAGCGGCACCGACTTCAGCTTCTGGCTGGGCAACCAGGGCCTGGAGTTCACCTCCATGGGCCGGGTGTGGCAGATCCTGCTGTTCGTCGGGTTGCTGCTGTGGGCCGTGCTCCTGGGCCGTGCCCTGTGGCCGGCGCTGAAGACGCCCTCCGAGTCCCGCGGCCTGATCGCCATGGTGTTCCTGTCGGCCACCTGCATCGGCGGCTTCTACGCGACCTCGCTCACCTGGGGCCAGAGCACCCACTACTCGATGGTGGAGTACTGGAGGTGGTGGCTGGTGCACCTGTGGGTGGAAGGCTTCTTCGAAGTGTTCGCCACCGCGGTGATCGCCCTGATCTTCACCAAGCTGGGCCTGGTGCGCGCCGCGAGCGCCAACCGCGCCATCGTCGCCGAGACCATCGTCTTCCTGTTCGGCGGCATCCTGGGCACCCTGCACCACCTGTACTGGACCGGCACGCCGGTGTCCGTGATCGCCGTCGGCGCCGTGTTCTCCGCGCTGGAAGTGGTGCCGCTGACGCTGATCGGCCTGGAAGCGCTGCAGACCTGGAAGCGTTCGCAAGGCACGCCCTGGCTGGCGGCCTACAAGTGGCCCGTGCTGTGCTTCGTCGCCGTGGGCTTCTGGAACACCGTCGGTGCCGGCCTGCTGGGCTTCGCCATCAACCCGCCCGCGTCGCTGTACTACGTGCAGGGCCTGAACATGACCGCCGCCCACGGCCACGCCGCCCTCTTCGGTGTGTACGGCATGCTGGGCATCGGCCTGATGCTGTTCTGCCTGCGCGGCCTCTATGCCCGCAGCCTGCACGCCGACCAGCTGCTCAAGCCCGCCTACTGGGGCCTGAACATCGGCCTGGCCATGATGGTGTTCATGTCGCTGCTGCCCGCCGGCATCTACCAGGCGTACGCGGCGATCACCAAGGGCCTGTGGTTCGCCCGCTCGGCGGAAGTGATCCACTCGCCGGTGATGGAGACCCTGGTCTGGCTGCGGGTGCCCGGCGACATCCTGTTCGCCATCGGCGCGGTGTACCTCGGCCTCTACGCCTTCCGGCTGCTGCGGGGCGGCGGCAGGACGGCCGAGCCGGTCCTGGGCGGCGAGACCGCGACGATCCGGGGCTGATCCTCGTCACATGGGCCGGCTCACGCCGGCCTTATCCTTTGGGGAGCGCCATGAAACTCACCGCCTTCACCGACTACAGCCTGCGCGTGCTGATCTACCTGGCGGCGCAGCCGGGGCAGCGCGCCACGATCGCGCAGATCGCCACGGCCTTCGACGTCTCGGAGAACCACCTGGTGAAGGTGGTCCACTTCCTGGGCAAGCTGGGCTGGCTGACGAACGTGCGCGGCAAGGGCGGCGGGCTGGAGCTGGGCGGCCCGCCGGAGCAGATCGTGGTGGGGCAGGTGGTGCGCGCCACCGAGGGCAACGCCGTCGTCGCCGAATGCTTCGGCGACAGCGGCGGCGACTGCCAGATCGCGCCGAACTGCCGGCTGCGGGGCGTGCTCGGCGAGGCGGTGGCGGCCTTCTATGCCGTGCTGGACCGCTACACGCTGGAGGACCTGGTGAACAACCGCCAGCAGCTGGCACGCATGCTGTTCATCTCCCCGGCGCCCGGCAAGGGCGCGGCCCGCACCGGAAAGAACGCGTGAGCGAGGAACGCTTTCCCTACGAAGGTCCCCCGGACCTGCTGCCCGTGGTCGTCCAGGCGCTGGAGCGCGTGGTCGATCCGGAGATCGCGATGAACATCGTCGACGTCGGGCTGGTCTACGGCGTGAAGGTGGCCGACGGCCGCCTCGACGTGGACCTGACCATGACCTCCGCCGCCTGCCCGGTGACGGACATCATCGTGGAGGACGTGGAGGACGCGCTGGACCAGGCGCTGCCGCCCGAGCTGAAGATCCACGTCGAACTGGTATGGGAGCCGCCATGGACGCCGCAGCGCATGAGCGCCAAAGCCCGCAGCTTCATGGGCTGGTGAGCACCCGGCGCGCCGTCACGGCGCTGCTGCTGGCGTGCGTCGCCTCCTCCCTGCTCGCCGGCATCGCGGGCGGGCTCTTTCGCCTGGGCCTGGCCGCGGGCCCGGCGGAGGCCGCCTGGCTCGGCCGCGCCGCGCTCGCGCATGCCGGCCTCATGATGTGCGGCTTCCTGGGCACGGTGATCGGCATCGAGCGGGCGGTCGCGGCCCGGCACCGGCTCGCCTGGGTTGCGCCCTTCGCATCCGGCCTCGCCGGGATCGCCCTGCTCAATGGCCTGGACGCGCTCGC